>JANMDA010000284.1:0-3692 GCA_031376085.1 Chloracidobacterium sp. | reverse complement strand
GGTCGATATTACAGTTGATGCTAGGGCGACCGAAGCCATTGAATCGGCGCTCAATCAACTCGACACTCTTGGCACCGAGATTGACAGCTTTCGCAGTTCGAAAGGTGAGCCATCAATCGTTACCGGATTTTTTGATGTCTTGCCGGATGAAGCCGAGATTGACTCAACGCTCAACGAAGCACTGCGTATCTATGGCTTTACGTCCGAAGCGGTAAAAAGCATCGCGAGTCGCAATGTTGAGCAAACGGACTGGCTAGCTGAGTGGAAAAAATATTGGAAACCGACAGTTGTCGGCAAATTTGTAATCGCTCCGCCTTGGGAAAATGTCGAAGAACCTGAAAAGATCGTCATTAGCATCGAGCCAAATATGGCGTTCGGCACCGGAACGCACGAGACGACGCAGCTTTGTCTGCAAGCGATAACTGACCATTACCTCAGTGGGCAAACGTTTCTTGATGTTGGAACCGGAACTGGCATTTTGGCAATAGCGACGGCGAAATTGGCCACACTGAGCATTGGGAAAGACATTAAAATTCTTGCTTGTGATACAGATGCTGATTCTTTTGCTATCGCAAAAGAGAATGCGATCTTGAATGGCGTAGGCGAGCGGATAGAATTTATTCACGGCCCGATAGATGACGATACTCCGAGCTTTGATTTCGTTTGCGCAAATTTGACCATTGACGTGATCGTTCCGCTTCTGCCATTACTTTTGGCAAAGACACGAGAAAGATTAGTGCTGTCAGGAATTTTGGTCGAGCAGAAAAACATCATTGACGCCGAGCTTCAGAAATTTGAGATCTCAAATCTCAAATTTGAAATTTCAGGCGAGTGGATAGCTGTAATTATTTCGATGGACTAGATTTTGGCGTCGGCATGGCCAGAGGAATATCGCCGTCGTCGGTTATTGTTATCAGAGGGTTTCGTTGTTTTGGCTTTGAACGGGGTGAGTTTGTTTTTAGCACTGGCCGGTCATTCGGGATTTCCAGTTTTTTGGGTGACAGAGGTGAGGTTCGCTTTAGAATAGTTCCGCCTTTACCGGCGATCCAAACACGATTACCGCCGCGATAAACAATGGCCTGAAGCACACGTCCTGTAATATTCGGCTGCGTTTGCCAAGTTGTGCCGCCATCCTCAGTTATCAAGACCGAGCCGAATTCTCCGACCGCGACCACGCTTGCAATGCCAAAAGCCTGGACGGCGAAGAGACTATTTCCTGACGCTGATTCCATGTCCTTCCATGTTGTACCTCCGTCGGATGTTTTAAGAATTATGCCGCCGGAGCCGACAGCGTAACCGTTCTTATCGTCGGAAAAACTCACGGCATAGAGATTTTCCCGGACATTTGTTTTAATTTTTTTCCAGGTAACACCGCCGTCGTTGGTAGTGATTATTGTGCCGCTGTCACCGACAGCAACTCCGCGTTTTTCGTCAAAGAATTTCACGTCCTCAAGCCAAAGCTTCGTGCCGGATTCGAGACGTTCCCAATACTCACCGCCGGAATTTGTCCGCAGCACGATACCCTTCGCACCAACTGTAAAACCAACTTTATCCGACTCGAAATGCACGCCAAACAGATCTTCTGTCACATTTGAAATGCTTTTGACCCAACTCGCTCCGCCGTTTATCGTTCTCAGGATCGTTCCGCCGTCACCAACGGCCCAACCACTTTGTCCGTCAATAAATGAGACAGCGTTAAGGCTTTTATTGCTGTCACTAAAGACCGGCAGCCACATGTGGCCAGCATCGTTTGTGATCCAAATACGCCCATTCGACCCGACTGCGACGCCGATGTCATCGTTGAGAAATGTGATGTCGTTGACGTCTTCGCGGCCGCCTTGAGAAAGGCGCTGCCAGCTATAGCCGCCGTCGTCGGTGCGCAGCATCAGGCCGTTTTCGCCGGTTGCCCAACCGGTAATAGTGTTGCCAAAATATATGGCAACAAGCTTAGGATTTGTGCGAACATTGAATGGCAGCCATGTAGTGCCGCCGTCGCCCGTCAGCCAAACCATTCCGTTGGCATCGGTCATCGAGCCGTTTTTATCATTGGAGAAAGAGATCGAGAGCAGATCGGCACTGCTGTAAATATTTTGCCTTGTCCAAGTCACTCCGCCGTCAGTGCTTCGTGCGACACAACCTCCGTAGCCGGCGGCGAAGATCGTGGTTGAACCGGCATAAGCCACACCAGAGACGATCGCGGTTCCGCATGGATCTGCGATCTGCCAGGATTCGCCTCCATTCGCGGTCGTAAGCAGGACGCCGTTTATACCTGCAATAACGGCATGTTTGTCGTTAAAAGCAGATACTTTTAGCAGATGTTCGTTCGTTCCCGACGTTTGGATTTTCCACGTCAGTCCGCCGTCGATGGTCTTTAGAATGCGGCCATAGGTGCCGCACGCCCATCCGGTTTTTAATTCACCGCCCGCAAATGAAATGCCGTAAAGATGGTCGCGTGTATCGACCGTAACCGGCTTCCAGTAATTGCCGCCGTCGGTTGTAAAAAGCACTGTGCCGCGAGAGCCGACGATATAAGCATTCTTCGTGTCGTGAACAAAAACGCCCGACAACGTAACGTTGATCGGCGATATTTGTTTTTCCCAATGAAAGCCGCCGTCTTTTGTTTTCAGTATCGTACCGTCCGAACCGACCGCGTATCCTGTTTCGTTGTCCTTAGCAAAATGGATCGAATAAAGCGGATTGCCTTGAGGCAGCGGATTTTGCCATTCCCACCCAAGTCCGCTTTTCTGTGATGAAAGGGTGTTTTGCGCCAAGATAGAGTCATGGCCGCAAAAAAGCGCAAAAAACACAAAAAAAGAAATAATTGATTTACAAAATCCTGACTTCATCTAAAGATCTATTTTTTGGGTTTTTGCGCTTTTCTTGTGGCTAAATTTCCATTACGCCTAGCTCAACAACGGCTTCGTCCAAAAGAGAGTGGTCAACAAATCCTAGCTCTGCCATCTTTCGTGCCATCTTATCGGCGACTTCCTGAACGTCATGTCCAGCGTGTCCTTTGACCCACACCCAACTTATTTTGTGTTTTTTTGCCGCAGCGTCGAGACGTTTCCACCAGTCGTGATTGGTCTTGCGTTTCCATGTGCCGCCCATCGTTTCGACCACATATCGCGAATCCGACATCAAAGTAACGGTGCAGCTTTCCTTCAAATTTTCCAATCCGATCGCGGCGGCAGCGATCTCGGCCTGCTGGTTTGTCGCGTTGCCAAGATATTCGCCAACCGCTTTCCAGTAACCTTTAAAACCAAGCACGGCAACCGCAGCGGCACGCGGATTTCCTCTTCCGTTGCCGAGACTCGAACCGTCGCAAACTATAGTTACATTTTTCATCAGTCGGAACGCAGGCTGCCAGCCTACAGGTGGTTGGCCCATCTATAATAACTAATATACGCAGGAAGTTGCCTGCGTTCCGTCAAATCGCAATTACATTATCTACGGAACTATCAAACGTATCATCATGCGAGATGACAAAAAGCTGGTCAAAATGTTTGATCCGGCTTATTTGCTCTGCGAAATTCTCACGCCGTTCGGCGTCCATGTTTGTCGTCGGTTCGTCAAAAAATGCGATGCGAATATCGCTCAACTGCTTTAGTATCGCAAGCCGCACCGCCAACGCCGCAGACATCTGCTCGCCGCCCGAAAGGCTTTGAAAGGGACGCTCGTAGCTGTCTTCTTCC
>JANMDA010000270.1:0-15786 GCA_031376085.1 Chloracidobacterium sp. | reverse complement strand
ATGCAAAACGGAGTGACGCCAGACGTTTTGGCTTCGGTGAGTGCCTCGCGAACGTCTTCGCGTGCGTAACGCGCGTCGCCGTAATCATGATCGTATGGGCGCCCGTCGGTCAGGATAATAAGCAGTTTTGTTCGAGCTTCTTGCTTCAGCAATTTGGCCGATGCATGGCGAATTGCGGCACCGAGTCGCGTGTTATTTTGAAACGTGATACCACCGATCCGTTTTTCGATTTCATCGGAATATTTTTCGGCAAAATCCTTTATGATGTAAAACTTCACGTTGCGGCGGCCTTCGCTTGTAAAGCCGTTGATCGAATACACATCGCCGACGGCCTCTAGAGCCTCGCTCATCAGCACGAGCCCTTCTTTTTCAATCTCGATGATCCGGCGGCCCGGATGCGTGTAAGGCTGAAGTGGGTTTCGCGTGATCGTGCGGGCGGTGGATGACGATTGATCGAGCAGGATCGAAACCGCTACGTCACGCTGTTTTCTGAGGCGTTTTGTGTAGATGTTTTCGGATTGCTGTCCATCGGCTTTGCGGTCAACAACAAAATCGACGAGCGCGTTGAGATCATAATCTTCGCCGTCGAGTTCGCGATTAATTCGTGTCAGGTTTTCGGGCTTCATCAATTGAAACTGATGTCTTATGGACGAGATCACGCCTCGGTAACGCGACCGCGCCAATTCGACAAAGTTGCGATCACCTTGCTTTACTTTTTTCTCGATCACGCGGCTCCAGCCGACGCGGTAATCGTTGAGTTCGCGATCCCATTCGTCGTAGGCGAAGGCTATATCGTCAGCTTCGAGCGCCTGTTCAGGCATTTCGTTTTGCGACCAGGCTTCTGAGCCTTGCAAATCGTCGGGTTCGCCTTCGTCGTCGAGGCTGTTCCACGCGTTAAACAGATCGCGAATGTCGTGCGGCTCTTTTCGTTGTTCACGCTTTACCTGATCTTCTGTCACAGCCTCAGCCGCATCTTTGTCGTCATAAACGAAATCGCTCTTTTCCTCGGTGTTCTCCGATTCAGTTTCAAGCGTCTGCTCCGGCGAGATATTTTGAAACAGGTTATAAACACGGCTCGTCGCCATCAGCGAATCAGCGACAGTCGCTTCCTGCATCGTCAAATATGATTCGATCACCGTCTCGATCTCCGACACGACGGTGCCGTAGAATTGCCGTGCATCATCGGTCGCGCCGCCGCAGAGCGTTATCTGAAACAATAGTTCAAAAGGCACCTGATGCATCGGCAGATCAAAAATGTAAGGACGGTTCGAGCGCAAGAATGACTGCATCAGATCGAGATCTTTTACAAGGCCGCGATAGGTCTGCCTAAGTCGTGCGTCGATACGAGCGTTTTCCATTGTGCCGAAGATCTTTCGCGCAAGACGCGGTTCGGGAAATGCGGTGAGAACGGTCTTGTAATCCGAGTCTTTAGGAAATTTCTTGCGGCGTTTCTTTATTTCAGCTTGAATTTGTTCATCGGTCAATGCTTTTTCAC
Organism: Chloracidobacterium sp.; assembly: GCA_031376085.1. Classification (GTDB taxonomy): domain Bacteria; phylum Acidobacteriota; class Blastocatellia; order Pyrinomonadales; family Pyrinomonadaceae; genus OLB17. The sequence goes on along the minus strand of JANMDA010000270.1, from coordinate 14,291 downwards.
CTTTTTGGACATCCTCGATATATCCTGAGAGCGAAAATGCGTCAAGCTCGTCTGAAGTGGCTGAATAGAGTTCCGACAGATCGGCAAATGCGGCTTTGAGGTCTTTGTTATCGCGTTCAAATGTCCCGAATTCGATCTGTCCGGCTCCGTGAGCTGTGAGGACTTTGTAAAGACGAAAATCCATCTCGTCATCATCAAACTCAGCGACTGACGACGGAAGATAGATCGTTTTACCGTCGCCGATGCGCGATTCCTGAGGCATTGCCGAGAGCGGCGCGATCTCCACCTCTTTGCCGGTCAACGCCTCGACATACATCCACAAAATGCCTTGGATCTTTTCGAGCGGCAGCCCAACACGAGTTTTCTGCAAACGCTCATTTGAAGCACGAGTCTCCAGAGCGAAATAGCTGCGGCGAGCCTTGGCCGAATCGGCCTCGTGGTCATTCATGCCATTTTCGACCCATTCTTCAAACTGCTCGACCGAAACTTTTTTTAATGCGGAAGCACTCGATTTGAAAGCAGCGAGAGCGCTTTCGGCATCCGATCCCGCGATCTTTGCGGTCAATTGCAAAACACGACAAATATCACCGGACACCGCTAGTTTCTTTTTGCTGAACGAACCAAAAAACTTTGGCGTCGCACGCAAAAACGAGATCAGCACAGCATTTCCATGCACGGCGATGGTTCGAGCCAATACACACCAGTCTTCAAATGCCGCCTCAACCGAGGCCAGAACGTCGCTCCCGGACGACACGAAATACAAAGTGACGCTGCCGCCAAACTCAAGAAACTCACCTGCACGCTGCATTAATAGCACTGCATTTTGCGTGTTTAATTTCGTAAGTGATTCCGGCAGGTTCGCCCACAGGTCAGCGGTCATACCGCCCGTCCGGTTTGCAAATTGTGAAGTGAGTGACAAAACAGCAGATGCAACCTCGGATTTTTCATCGCCGAAGTGAGTGAGTGAGGTTCCAACCGCAGGAGTGTGTTCAAGAAATTCTGCACTATGCTTTGCCGACCGCTGAGCGATTTCAACAGCGAGGCTGAGAACATCCGAAAGCAGTTTCTCGTCTTTTATCTGAACGGCAATGATCGGAATTAATCGAAACGTATCCAGAGCGATCGAACTCGACAACACAAGCTGGCGTGTACATATCTGAAAAACGGCGGCCCTTGTATCTTCCGGCACATTCTTGAGGTTGGCTACGCCGTCGGCAAAAAATTTAGACCCGATTTCGGCGCTTCCCATCGCGAGGCGTCGTCCAAATTCACCCCAATGACGCAGGTCGTCAGCCGATAGTATCTTTGCGGCTTTTGGCACCGCAGCAACAAACTCACGGCTGACGCGCAAAGACACCCCTGCAAGAGCGGCGCTTATTTCCAGTGCGGCGCGCTTCTTATCGGCCGGCAACTGTCCCAGCCGCCTTGCCAAACCGGTCAATGTCGGCTTGTTAACCTTTTTATTTTCGGCCACAGATCAATTTTAAGTGAAAACTTGTGAAAGGTGGAAAGGTCAATGATGATGTTCGCCCGCGACCTCATTTAGTTTGCTGATATCGAGCAGCTTTGCAAAGTCGTCAAAATGGAACATCGAATCGTCCTTGCAGTGTTCGCAAAAGAAAGTAACATCTTCGCCGAGATACATATCTTTGAGGTGATAGGCGATGAAGCAGCCGTAACAACGCTGGATGCGTTTGCCAAATTCTTCTAAAACTTGTTGATTATTTTCCATGAAACTGACTGGCAGATCTTACTTTATAACCCCGCGTTTTGAGCTTTCGATAAACTCAACCAACAGATCGACTTCTTTGCAATCAGTTATTTCTTCGCGGATCTTTTCTACTGCTTGCGTGGTATTTAATTTGGCAGAGAGCAGAAGGTGAAAAGCATGATTCAGCTTTTCTATAGATTCTTTACCGTAACCGCGACGCTTTACGCCGAGACGATTGAGGCCGTAGCATTTTGCGTGATTGCCCTGGATGATCGCAAATGGCAGAGCATCCTTCACGACCACAGAATAACCACCGACGAAAGCCTCGTAACCAATGCGGCAGAATTGATGAACACCGGAATATGCTCCGACACTTGCTTTGTCAGCGATCTCGACGTGTCCTGCAAGCGTTGCGGCATTAGCCATTATTATTTCGTTTCCGAGTTGGCAGTCGTGGGCGACATGGGCCTGCGCCATCAGCAGATTGTCGTTGCCGATCTTTGTAATGCCGCCGCCGCCTATCGTTCCACGGTGTATGGTCACAAATTCACGAATTTGATTGTTTTTACCTATCTCAGTCGAGGTAGGTTCCCCTGCGTATTTCAGATCCTGAGGAGCGAGGCCGATTGAAACAAAAGGAAAAATGTGAGTATCGTCTCCTATCGAAGTTTTTCCGTCAACGACCACATGGGAATCGAGACGGACACGAACACCAAGCGATACTTCTTCACCGATTGTGCAAAATGCGCCGATATAACAATCATTACCAACCTGTGCACTCGACGCAACGACAGCTGTTGCATGTATGAATGATGACATACCTGTGGGTTATTGATCTTCTTTCATCGACACGGCGATTGGATCCTGATTCACAACAACGACTTCGGTTGGTGTTTTCGGACTGCGTAGAATAAGCCATGTTAGAACCGCAGAGACTGGAAGTGACAATATAATGCCGAATACTGCTCCACCAAATAGAGACCCAAAAAAACCTAATATCCCAAGCTTGACTTTCCGCTTGAGAAATCCGGCGATCAATGGCGCAAGCCCGAGAAGAAGGCCGATGCCGGCATTTATAAGGGTTCCATAGATCACCATGTCTCGAGAGCTGATCGAAGTTGAATCCATAATCTTTTATTCCTTATTTCCCCGGTTGGCAATGATGCTCAATATCTCGGCCTCGCATGTCACCTGCCCATCCACCGTCGCGACACCGCGCATTTTTTGCACTTTGCTGCCGATGCGCAATGCGGTCACTTCGAGCATTAGCGTGTCGCCAGGCACAACGGGACGGCGGAATTTAGCGTAATCGATCGCGCTGAAAAACGGTATTTTGTTATTCCTGTCTTCGAATTCACGCAAGATCAGGATCGCACCGACCTGTGCGAGCGCCTCGATCTGCAAGACGCCGGGCATCACCGGAACACCGGGAAAATGGCCGGCAAAAAAGGGTTCGTTTATCGTGACCTGTTTGACGCCTACAATTCTCGTCTTCGGTTCAAGTTCGATAATCTTATCCACTAGCAGAAATGGATATCTGTGCGGCAATATCTCTTGTATCTGGATCGAATCGAGGATCGTCATAACAATATGTAAGTATTTATTATATATGCCAAGAGCAGGAATATCGCAATTTCATCTGGGTTTTGCCGGCGCCGAAATAGCGCCCATCGGACGAGCATTGTAAAAGATAATAAAATATTTTGTAGAATCGGCTGCGTCGGCAAAATACAAAACAGCCGCCGCATCAGCGAGTTTTCTGATATCCAATATCACGCCATAGCCGTTTTTCTTTGCATAGTCATTGATGCCGTTGCCTATGTCTTTGCTGATCGGGCCTACCAATTGCTCGCGACGTTTGTTAACTGCACTTTCCAGATCGGTTTTCTTATAAGTGAGTTCGCGCTGCAATCTCTCGCCTTCTTCCTGTTTCGCAGTATATTCGGCCTGTCTAAACTGCGCCTGGGGAAGTTTTTGCATATTTTCAAGGTCTTTTGAAATCGTTTGCAGGCGTGCACCGCCATCCTGTAGCTCTTTAATGCGGACGGCAAATTCTGTATCCAGCTGTTTAGTGGCACCGACCAGCCTAGTAATTCCGAGCTTATCGTCATAGAAAGCTCCGGAATCAATAAATCCGACCTTAAAACCGGCCTTTGGCGCAACCTGCGCCAATGCTGAAACCGAAACGGCGAAAATAAATAGAAATGTAAATATTGCGAGGCGAAATTTTGTCATACCAATGATCTGCTCCTTAAATAATCAAAGGCCAGAAGAAAATCCTCTGACCTCTGAGTTGAATTTTTTAATACAGTTATTTCGGTGTCGTAACCGTTGCAGTGGTCGCCGGACGAGCATTGTACCAGGTAATAAAATCCTTCGTAATATCCGCCGACGGATCGAGAACAAGCACGGGGTTCGGCTGATCAGCAGCACCAAGTGCGGCTATATCGAGAACTACCGCATATCCCTTTACTTTTGCATATTCCTGGAGTGCTTGATAAATATTCGTGGTTATCGGCCCCATAACCTCAGCACGACGCTTGTCTAACGCTGCCTGGGCTTCTTTCTGCTTGAATTCAAATTCACGCTTTAGCCGCTGGCCTTCTTCCTGCTTTGCCGCCGCGCCTTTTTGATCACATGGGATAGCAGGATTCTGACATGCTGCACTAATTTTTGCCAGATCGTCTGCAATAGTATTTAACTTGGTCTGGAGTGTTTGCAATTCCAACGCCCGCGGTTTCATTTCCGTCTCGAGTGCCTTTGATGCGGTTAAGTATTTTGCAATGCCTCCCTTGTCATCACCAAAATCCGAAGTTACGATCCAGCCGATCTTGCTTGCCGGAACGGCTTGCGCAAACGACATCGAAGCCATTACAAATACAAAAACAAAACTCGCCGCCAAAAAATATACTCTCTTCATTATTTTCGAAAACTCCTTAAACCTAATTACGCGTCAACTGAAAAAGTAATTGTCAGTTCGATTGTTTGAAACTATTTTTACCAAAATTGTTGCTTGCTCTTTCAAAAAGAATAGCAAATAGTAATTAAAAGCACACTCAAAGTCAATTTCCCTTAAAACGTCCGACCGACCGTAAATTTAAATCCCGAGCGTTTGCCGGGCAGGAAAATTCCGGGCAATTCCTCTGTAAAACCTGTCTTTGCATTCGGATTGTAAAAGTAAAATATCCTAAAGGGAACGTTTACGATCGGCACCTGCACCCTCATTTCAACACCGAGACTTGCCTTGAAATCTTTGAGCCGGCTGAATTGTGCATCGTTCACTCGAAGAATAGAATTTTCCTGCACCTCGCCGCGAAGATAAAGCTGCTGAACCTGCGGAGAAAGGCTGGTTGGACAGCCAAAACGATTGCCGCGGCAAAACTCATTAATATAATCCGTTTTGGTCATCACGCGACCACGATAATACAAAATACTGCCGAAACTGCTCTCGAGAACAGGCGTATTGATCAAACCCAGAGCTGACAGACGTGACGCGCCGATAAACGTATCATCCGGCAGAAATTCACTATTAATAACCTGCGAACCGGCCTTGCGAAGATTAAATACCGATCCGACATCGGCAAAGATCGCCATTGTCGCCGGCCCAAATATTGGCAGCCGATATTCTAAGTTGCCAAGGAGCTCGGTGTCGCCGCCGATAAAACGGTAATTTCGCGAGAACAGTGCCGGATTTGCGCCGCTGATGCCGGTAAGCTGGCCGATCGAGATAAGTTCATTACGCGTTCTGGTGTCGAGGCCTGTGTTTGTATCGGCGGTGCCGGACGCATTCGTGGCAACTACGACGTTGCGGCTTGTAATGTAAGTATCAAATGGAGCTACAGGACCGATCGAGCGGGAATCGTATCCGCGAATATCATTTTCGCTTCCAAGAAAATATCGCGAATAGGCAGGCACACCGCCGATAAACCCGATCGAATTGGCATTGCGTATTTTGCTCGTGAGCGACCACGATTGTATCGTACCGGCCTGAAGCCTGAAGGCGAGTATGTCAGGGGTTTTCGATTTCTTATTTCTTACGGGAATAAACTGTAGATACGAAACGGATGGCTGATATGTCCGAACTGCACCGCCGAGGCCGGCAAAACCAAGCGAGATCGAGAGCTGTTTGCCGCCGACCGTATCGATACCGTTTCTCGCTGGCTGTCGTGTATCGTAAACAAATGAACCTGTTATTTGGCTCGTGATAATATTCGGCTGGCGATATAGGACGGGTATTCTCGCGGCAGGGTCCGCCGAAGCATTTACTTCCGGATCGGCAATGCTCGTTGCAGACAATTGGTAAGTCAACCCAATGCGGGAAAATTGCGTAAATCGTCGTTTCTTAAAGAACAACTCTGAAAGCGGCGCGGTCGCAAAAATATTTCCGCCAAGCGTGGTCTGCGTAAAAAGGTTGCTCTCATCAGTCCTAATGGTGCCGAGTGGGTCAAACAAGGAATTCAAAACATCCGTATTCTGCGTTAAAAATGTGCCCTCGCCAAAAAATTTATATCGGCTTGAAAAGAGCGAAAACCCAACCGAGATCGGACGGTCGCGGAAATACGGTTCCTGATAGCTGAACTGGAAACTCTGCTGACGGTTTCCGGCACCGAAATTGAATGACAATGTTTCGCCCCGCCCTGCCAGATTATTTGTCGAGTATTCAAGGCCGAAAAACGAACCGCCGATACCCGAAAGGCCGCCGTTAAACGAAATCTGCTGCCGTCCTTTTTCCTTGACCTTGACTTGTAGATCGACGTCGCCCTTTTCTTCATCGGTGCGAATCTCGACATCCTGATCCTTATCGATGGGGTCGAAATATTGCGTCTGGTTGAGCCGGGCAACCGATATCTCAAGATAATTCTGGTTATATATATCGCCTTCGTTCAGCAAAAATTCACGCCGCATCACCTTGTCGCGCGTAAACGTATTTCCGCTGAATTCCAGGCGGCGAAGCGTGAACTGCCTCCCTTCGTCAATGGTTATCGTAATGTCCGCTATGCCCTCATTTGGATTTGTCGGGTTGTCTTTGAACACCGGCTCGAATTCAGCGTTGAATTGAACAAATCCCTGTGAACCGTAAACCTTTTTCAGATCCTCATAGATCGCATCCTGCAAGCGTTTGCCGTCGGCGATCTCGCCTTTCTGTAACCCAACATATCCAAGTATCTGCTGCTCGGAAAAGATCGAGTTCCCATCGACCTTTAGCTCACCGACACGAAAAACTTTGCCCTCGGTTACCGGAACTTTTATCTTCAGAGTGTCGTCTTTTGAAGTTATGAGCGGCAGAGGCAAACTACCGATCAACGGCGGGCCGGTTCGCTTCAAACCTAATCCCACAATTTCAGGTTCGCCGATCCGTGCCTGAAAATAGCCCTTCGAAAACATATACGAGCGGACATTCTTTTGCAGGTCATATTGCAGTTTTCTCAAATCGAGAATATCCATACCCTTGATGCGGGAAATAAGGCCGGTTTCCTTTACAAGCACCAAAGCACCACGCAGCTCGCCGTCTTTGAAATGCTGATTCCCCTCAAATTCGATCTGAACGATACGCGAGCGGTTGCCCTGATCGATGTCGAAAGTGATCGCGATCGAAGTAGCGGAAACGTCCTCTTCCTTAACCGTAACTTTGGCATTCGGATAGCCTTTTGCGGCAAGCATCTCACGCAGTGTTCGAATAGCTGCTCTGGTCTTTACAGGATCGTAAACGGCCTCTTTTGAGATACCAACGCGTTTTTCACGAAATTCTTTTAGGATGTCGGATTCTGTGAGGGCTTTAGCGCCTTTGAACTGGAGGTCGCGAATAATAGGCAATTCACGGACCTCGAAAATAACATTTACGCCGCCTTGAACTCCGTCCTCAGTCAGCACACGCGTCGCGGTCTTATCAAAAAAATTGAGCGAGAGCAATTCCTTTAGATCGCGTTCGAGAGCCGCCGGATCGTAAACATCACCTGCACGCGTTTTTATGTAGTAGAAGAGGTCTTCGTCGCGCAGGCGTCGATTTCCCTGAATATCAACACTTTCAACGACCTGTTGAGACGCTGCGACTGCGGAAACGTGGCTGATCGCACGACTATTATTAGCCTTTATCATCGCCGGAAACGCCAAAACAGCAGAAACCAGGACAACCAACCCGAGTGAGCGTGAGATAACCATAAAAAATGCCAAACTTGCTGCTAAACGCTATTTAATAAGATCGCTCGCCGGACGGAAATTCTGGACATGAAAAAAAACTATCCACCAAAAAAATGCTTTTCAATGGTTGCTTTTACTTGCCTTTAAGATTCTCCCGGCGCTTCAAAAGTTGCCTTTTTAGGCTGACGATCAAAATTCAATTATACAGGGTAAAGGGCTGAAATAAAAAAGCGGCCCATTTCGAAAATCGGGCAATTTGAAACTCGGTTACCACTATCCGCAACGTATCGCCGGCATCCCGCGCGTCATTTCAATGCTGGGACAAATCCTACTTCTTCCTACCGGGGTAGGAAATTTTACTACTATTTCCTACCATGAAACGTGTTTGGGACAGATAACTCTTTGGGTTTACACTATTTATTCCATTTGTCCCGTTCAGTGTCAAAATAAAAAAGTTTCTCTAAATATGAATTTTCAAAGAGCAAATTTATAAACAGAGATGCTAACATATTTTTCCGTAGATTACAAAAGGTTTTATCTATGCAACAGATAGTAATTATACGACCGCGGCCTTAAATACTAGTTAAGCAACTTTCAGTTTATTTCGGCAGACTTTCAACCCTGCGATTGACCTCTTCCCAATTGGCGTTTGTCATAAAGGCATCGACATATTTTGCTGCTGCGGCACCGTAATCCATCTGATACGCGTGCTCATACATATCAAGCACGAGCAGCGGAATTGTAAATGGCGGATTTGAAGTGTGATCTGACGACCAGTAATTGTGAACTTCCTTTGTGTGCTGGTTATATCCCAACACGGTCCAGCCCGAGCCGCCAGAGAGAGAATTTCCGGTGCGTTTGAATTCCGTTTCCCATGTTTCGTAGCTGCCAAACCATTTTTCGATCAGCTTTTTCGCAATGCCGTCGGCTTTTCCGTTGCCGCCGAGATTGGCAAAATAATGTTCGTGCAGAACGATCGAGCCAGTGCGGATAAGCTCCTGACGTTTGAGATCACCGTAAATGTAGGCCGGCAGATCGTTTTCTTTAGCAAGCGCATCCAGCCGCTGCTCGACCACATTCAATGCCTTGACCGCTCCGACATAGTTGTTATCGTGATGTGAGGTTATGAGTTTTTCGGAAATGCCGTTAAGTTTTTTTGGGTCGAAGGGCAATGGCTTTGGCGCATGCTTGCCGGCAAACGCCATCGGTAAAGCTTCTTGTATCTGCGCCTCGACAGAATTATTGAGTGCCAAAACACCCGCACCAGCCGCCAAAACACCCGAGATCGCATCTCTGCGTGAAATCTTATTCATAATTGCCTCCGCAGATCGATTATAGACCTAAATACGAATACCCGCATTTATGACCGCAGCGAAGGGAACAGGATTATGCTTTCTGTATAAGTTCTTTTTCTTTCTTTTTGGCTTTGACCTCGCGAAAAGCAAGTTTTTCACCTGCGGCGGAGATCTCTATCGTGCTTGAGTCGTTGATCTGGCCTTGGATAAGTCCTTCTGAAAGCTCGTCTTCGACGTATTTTTGGAGGGCTCGTTTTAAGGGGCGCGCACCGTATTTGCGGTCCGTGCAGGTTTTGTCGATAAGCCATTTGCTGGCCGAATCGGTGAGGATGATCTTTAAGTCACGGCTTTCGACCATCTTATTCAGCTTTACGATCTGCAGATCGACGATCCGGAAAAGGTCTTCGTCGGAAAGCTCGTCAAAGATGATTATCTCATCGAGGCGGTTTATAAATTCAGGGGCAAAAGTCTGTTTTACCTGCGACATCACTTCTTCTTCGATCCGTTCGCGCCCAATGTCGGCGTTTGCCTGAAAACCTAATGAAGTGCGTTTTTGAATTGCCCTTGCTCCCAGATTTGAGGTCATTATAAAGATCGCGTGTTTGCAATCGACCGTCTGGCCGAGTGCATCGGTAAGCACGCCGTCCTCAAATACCTGAAGCAGAATATTGAAAAGATCCGGGTGTGCCTTTTCCACTTCGTCAAACAGAACGACCGCATACGGCGAGCGTCGGAGTTTTTCGGTAAGCTGGCCGCCTTCTTCGTGGCCGACGTATCCGGGCGGCGAGCCGATGAATTTCGAGACCGAATGTTTCTCCATAAATTCGCTCATGTCAAAGCGAATAAGAGAGCGTTCCGAACCAAACAGATATTCAGCAATCGATCTTGCAACTTCTGTTTTGCCCACACCGGTCGGCCCGAGAAACAAAAACGAACCAACAGGCCGGCTCGGATTTTTGAGGCCCGCACGCGAACGGCGTATCGCTCGAGCAAGTGCCGAAATTGCCGGACGCTGCGAAACGATGCGTTCATGCAAAGCCAATTCGATCGTCAATAATTTCTCGGCTTCCTGCTGTTTGACAGACATAACTGGGACGCCAGTCCAGCGTGCGATCACTTCGTCCACGTCGTCCTTTGTAACCTCGACGGCAAAGAATGTTTCTTCTAATGAACGCAGCTCGTATGAGATCAATTGATCTTCGTTTGCTGCGGCACGTTTCCAGTTTTCGACAGTTTCTTTCCACGAAGGCTCACCACGATTTTCGTGTTGATAGCGCAGCTTGGCGCGGGCGCCTGCTTCGTCAAGCACGTCGATGGCTTTATCGGGCAAAAAGCGGTCGGCAATATAGCGGCTCGACTGCGTGACGGCAGCAGCTAAAGCATCTTTTGTATAGCGAAGCTGGTGAAACGCTTCATAGCGCGCGACAACGCCCTGAATTATCACCAAAGCTTCTGCCTCGGTCGGCGGCTCCACCTTTACAGACTGAAAGCGGCGTTCAAGCGCCCGATCCTTTTCAATCGTCTTGCGAAATTCACTCGGCGTCGTCGCTCCGATGCATTGAATATCTCCACGCGACAGAGCGGGCTTTAGTATATTTGCAGCGTCAAGAGTGCCTTCGGCCGATCCGGCCCCGACAAGCGTATGCAGCTCGTCGATGAAAACGATATTCTCATCGCTTTCTTTCAGCTCGGTCATGATCTTCTTTAAACGTTCTTCAAACTGGCCGCGATATTTTGTACCGGCAACGACGAGCGACAGATCGAGCGACAGGATGCGCTTGTTTTCAAGAAAGGTTGGAACGTCTTTATCGACGATCCGCTGCGCCAAACCTTCGACAATGGCAGTCTTGCCGACCCCCGATTCGCCGATCAGCACAGGATTATTTTTTGTCCGGCGGCAAAGGATCTCGATGATGCGTTCCATCTCGTCTTCGCGGCCGACAAGCGGATCGAGACGTCCTTCAGCGGCTTCGACAGTAAGATCGCGTGTGAATTCGAGCAAGCCGGGAGCTTTAGAATTTTCCTTATTTGCGGCAAGCACGCCGGGAATGCCGCTCTGCCGTGACATTTCATCGCGAACATCGTTCAGACGCAGGCCGTAGCCAAAAAGTATCTCGGCAGCAACACTCTTTTCTTCGCGGACAATTCCCAAAAGAAGATGTTCGGGGCCGATGTGACGATTCTTTAATTGGCGGCTTTCGTCGTTTGCGTAGAAGAGTATCTGCTTGGTGGCGCTTGAGAGATGAAGCTCGGATGATTGCGGAATGCGGTCGCGAACGACGACCCTTTCCTCGATGTCGCGTCGGATACTGTCAACAGTGAGCGGATGCCTGAACGGAAAAAAGCGGGCGGAGAGAGACTTGTCCTCGCGCATAAGGCCGAGCAAAATGTGCTCGGGCGCGATAACCTGGGAACCATATTGGAGAGCTTCATACCGGGCGAAAAAGATCACCCGACGGGACCGCTCCGTGTAGCGTTCAAACATAGGACTTATATTCCGGCATGCTCGTTAACGTCAACAGTATAACGAAAAACTTGCAGACGGCAACAAATTTTTCAAATTCAAATCTTACGGGCTTCGGAAGAATACAGTTGTAAAAGCGCGGTAAATCCACAAGAAAATCAATTATTCACCGTCGAAAATGAAAAAAAATCGCTGAGGCTAATTTGCCATTCGAGAATGCGTGTCGATGTCGAGGTTTTCATCCGCCGCCAACTCACGCACAATGGCCTCGTCTTTGTTGGTAATGCTTCGGAAAATTTTGCCCGCCGGAGCGAGTTCGACACGAGATGTAAGGACGCGGGCAACGCGTTTTGGCAGGAATTTTGGTGCAATACTGGCAATAGAATCTGCCAATCCAACAATATCTCCGCCGCCAGACCAATGCTGGCGAACGACAGATTCATCGGAACGATTTACAAGCCTCAGCAGCACCAAAGCCACCACATAAAGGTCATCAACCTGTCCGATAAACGGAAAAACATCGGGAATAAAATCTAGCGGCGAGATCACATAGACAATCGCGGCCGCAAAAAGAGCTTTTTCGGCAGTCGGAACACGAGCGTCTTTGAGCAGTCGGCCCAAAAGCATCACCATATTCGGCAGGAACATTAAAAAGCTGCGCAGGCGGCCTTTTAACTCCGACTTCTCTCGCCGTTTTAGTTTTGTTTTTGGCTCTTGCATCTTTTGCTTTATTAAAGTCTAAAGAATAGTGAATGTATGAGCAAGTTTCACTGTGTTTCGTTGTATGTTAAATTCAATTTACGCGATGGCGGTTTTGTCGCTGAAGGCGACTAATAATATAGCCTAGGGTGAAGCGAAGCGTAACCCTAGGTAGATAATAAGAAAAGAATCCGTCCCTGAAGGGGACGAACACCCATACATAAATTGTTCGACGCCTTCAGCGTCGGAATCGACAACTAACTTGTCCTAGGGTTTCATTCGCTTCGCTTACTGCACCCTAGGCTATAATGTTTGTCGCCGTTGGCGACTAAATCTATGATTCTGCAAAAGATCCGTGAGCGTGCCGCCGCCGATATACAACATATTATTTTGCCCGAGGGTGAAGATGCCCGCACTGTCATTGCGGCGGCAATCTGTGCCAATGAGCGCATAGCGAAGATCACGCTTTTGGGTAACGAGGAAAAGATCCGGTCATTGGCTTCCGACGGCGGAGCGAATCTCAATGGCGTTGAGATTGTTGACCATCGTAAATCGCAGGATTTTGGCAAGCTGGCGACGCTTTATCATCAAATGAGGCACGCAAAAGGCGTCACTCTTGAGGAAGCAGAACAGACAGTAAAAGACCCTTTGTATTTTGGCAACCTGATGGTTCGCGAAGGCAAAGCCGACGGCTCGGTAGCCGGTGCGACTAATACGACGGCTCACACGGTCGCTGCGGCTTTGCGGTGCATCGGCGTGCGGCAAGGGATGAAAACCGTTTCGAGTTTTTTCCTGATGGTCGTGCCGGATAAAACTTTTGGCGAGAAAGGCGCGATGATCTACGCCGATTGCGGCGTCGTCATCGACCCGGATGTCGGTGAACTTGTCGAGATCGCTATCGCGTCGGCTGATTCATGCCTTGCTCTTTTACAAGTCGAGCCGCGTGTTGCAATGCTCTCGTTCTCAACAAAAGGAAGCGCGAAACATCAACTTATTGAAAAGGTTGTCGAAGCAACAAAAACTGTCCGTGCCCGAATGCCCGAACTCGCCATCGACGGCGAACTCCAGGCCGATGCCGCGCTGGTGAAATCAGTAGGCGATTCAAAAGCTCCCGGCTCACCTGTCGCGGGCCGTGCAAACGTCCTCATCTTCCCCGACCTAAACGCCGGCAACATCGCCTACAAACTAACCGAACGCCTGACAGGCGGCACCGCCATCGGCCCAATCCTCCAAGGCCTAGACCGCCCCTGCAACGACCTCTCTCGCGGCTGCAACGCTGAAGACATCGTCGATGCCGTTGCGATCACATCTGTGCAGTCGCAGGCTCGCAAGCGGATAGCTTGATCTGCCTAGTTCGAGCGAAAAAGAGCGAAACCCCAGAACACGATTACGAATATCGCCAATAAACAATATGAAATAAGATTGGCTTTGCCCACCGCAAACTTGATTTGTTTCAGCGAATCGTTAACACCCTGCTTTCTCGCGAACATCGCTTTTACGACCATGTATTCTATGGCCCACGACGCCAGACCGTACGGTATCAGTAAGAACAGCATCGCTCCAAGAACGATCCATTTTTCATTATCGTGACCCGGGTAAACCCAAGGCGCTCCGAGCGTGAGCGCGAATAAATCTGTTGACGGAATAATCCCGCTCGTTATCGTGCCGAGAACAAAAACACTCGCGATTTGCAACAACGCGAGCAGAAACCAAGTTACTGGAATTCCTAGGAGTGTTGACACAAGATTGGCGACTGTGACCGGAGCAAATACTTCCTTTAGGCTAACGTGAAGTGCCGCGCTAACGACGTAAGCTTCGATGAAGACTATCGGCACTAAGGCAACCGCCATTAGCACGCCCGATGGGATAATCATGGGTAGCCCCATGTCGAAGAGAAAAATGTTCATCAACTACATTCCGAAGCCCAACTACAGTTTAGTTTTAACCGGCTCTTTTTCTTTCGCTTTTCGGCGAAGATATTCTG
>JANMDA010000268.1:0-10540 GCA_031376085.1 Chloracidobacterium sp. | reverse complement strand
GGCAGGTATTTTTCTTCGAGAGGAATTTTAAGCGTGATGGACGAATCCTTCATCGTGAACCGTTCGGTCTTTACGATGCCGTCGCGGCGAAGCGTCAGGACACCTTCGGCAGGCGTGAATGGCGAGATCACGAGTAGCTCGGCAACGTCGCCCGGAGCATAGTCTTTTTTCGACGGAATTATCTGCGCTTCTTCCTGTTCAACATTGCGTTTGGGCGGTTGTTTTCCGCCCGGCACCCAGACGGTCATAACGCTTTCGTTAAATCGCTCTTTGTCGTCCATGACGGTCGCGGTGATCGTGTATTGGCCGCCGCTCTTGGCGATGAAGCTGCACTTTGCTCCGGCAGATTGGCCGCCCGCTGACGCAGGCGGTTCTGACACGGACTTTACGTTGCAAGTCTGTTCGTCAACCGTCACTTCCTGCCATGAGCCTTTGTCAAAGGCCCAATCTTTTAGCACGGCTTTGATTTCTGCATCGCGTCCGGCTATGAGCATGCCATCAATGTCTGAAACTATAGATTCGATGTCGATCTTTTCCCCTTTTTGGACGAAAGTTCGCGCCGTTTTGATGCCGATGTAGAGTTCGGACGGATGGACTAGAAGGGAAGTCGTGCTCGACCATGTTTGCCGGTTCACATCCTGAACGGACGACGCGGCTGTGATCGTGTATGGACGCGGTGGCTTGACCGATTCGAAATCGATCTTGAGGAGATGCTTGCCGCTCGCGTCCGTTACGCCTTTGAATGATTGCGACGAGCCACCGTAATATCCTCCACCGCGACCACCATAATAATCGCCCTCGAAACTTCTCCACCACGGAGTCCAAGTTCCGAAAGTATAATCGCCGCGATTCGGCGGAGTGTAATTTGTCGCATTTGCCGTTACTGTCCAGTTGGTTTCTGCGTTGGCAAGCCCGCCGCCTGCGTAGTATTTTGCCTCGACTGACAACAATGCTTTGCCGCCGACGAAGTGCGGAGCTTCGCTCTCGACCTTGCTTGTCACCTCAAATTCCGGACGCCGAAATTCCTGCACCTGGAATTGATGCGAATATGCCGGATAGTCTGCGCTGCTATCGGGCGAGTAAAAGACAATCTGCGAGTTACCGAGATTTGCGTTGTCGGGGATCGCAAATTTTAGATCGAACGCACCGAACGGGTTCGTCGTGATCGTGCCTTTTGCGATCTCATTATTGCGCGGGTCCTTCGCTGACCATTCATAAGTCAACGGCTCGACGAGGCCTGCAACGTCGCCGAGTTTGCCGCCGGTTATTTTTCGGATGTAGCCCTTGACCGAAACTTCTTCCTTAGGCTTATACATCTTGCGGTCGTCGAAAACGAACCAGCGAAGTGAATCGGAATCGGACTTTTTGTACCAGTTGCCGCTTTGCTGCCAGTAGTATTCAGTGTTCTCCGGCATGAACGCCGTATCTTTTCCACGTTTTGCGATCAGGAGATTTTGCTGCGGCGCCGATGAATCAGGCAGCGGCAGACGAAGAATTCCATTGTCACCGGTGCGGTTGGTTTGCGATTCAGAAATAGTCTCGACGTTGGTAATAGAGCCGTCGGAGTCTGTCGCCTGAGTTTCGTCACTCGGTCCGCTCCGGCGCGAGGTCGTCAACCAATTCCAAAGCGATGCGACAAAGCCGGTCTCATTTGTTTCAGACTGAATGCTGCTTACAGCTTTTCCATTCGGATAGATGGACAATTCGACACCGCTTAGCGGCTTGCCGGTTCTTAACTCTGTCGCAAAGCCAACTAATTCTGTGTTATCAACAAACGCATCGAGTCCGATCTGCGTCGCCTGAAGCCATGTAAAAATGCGCCGGTTGTAAGATCTTACAGTTACTGCCTTGCTCGAATCTTCGCGCGGCTCGATGTCGAGGATGACATTGCCAAAGCCGCCGTCGAGAGCCGATGCGATATGGATGCGCGTTTCGACCATTTCGTCAGGCTTTGCAGCTATTGCGATTATTTTGTCCGAGACAAGCTTTCCTGGTATCGCCGGACGTTTACCGTCGTCGTAATTTATGTGGCGGACGTAATTTTGAAATGCGCTCCAATCCGTCGGTTCGACCAAATACATGCGAACCTTTACGTCATTTAGGTTTGTCGAATAGATCGAATATGTTGGTTTCGCAGTCGGGTCGAGAACGGTCATAAAGCCGCCCTGCGAATAGAGATTGGTCTCGGCAGAACCTACGCGGATCGTCGCGGTTGCCGTTTGGCCGAGCGATTGGCCGAAGATGTCGGAGATCGAGCCGTCAACACTGACTTTGTATGTAGCCTTACCTTTTTTATAGCCCTGTATGTAAACATTGCTGCCGGATGGAAAAATGCTCAGGCCTTCGACCGGCGGCTCGATGCGGAGCATCTCTTTTGTAAATTTAGAGGCTTCGATCGCATTGTTAAATTCGAGATACCAAGCGTCAAATGGCGAGCATTTTGGTGCATTTTGATAGTTGCAGTAACCGCCGTTAAATTTTAGCGGGCTGTAGGTTTGAAAACTGAAACCTTGGGCTTTAGCAGTCGTCAGCGGGCCTTCGGCTGAGTGTGTTCCTTTTTCGACGGTGACAGTGATCGTCGAAGCTGATGGCAGAGCATTCTCCGGTAAGCCGGCTGAATTAACTGCTCGAAATGCGAGCCAGCGATGCGGCTGCGCCGCTTTTGAGTAATACGAGATCGAGCCGTCAGCATCGATCTCGGCCTGTGTCGCAAGCCTTACTGCCAGCTTTTTGGTTTGTCCGGTGACGCTGATGGTTTTCAGAACGGTTGCAGGATCAATCTCCTGATCGAACGAGATAAACATCAACGCATCGCGACGGACGATCTGGTTTTGCGGAAACATCTGTTCAACCTTTGGCGGAGGCGTTGTAAATGTCCATACGACATCTTTTTGCAGCGTCTGGCCGTTTGCAGACTTTGTTCCGGCTGGCACGCGGGCCGTGAATTTTGTCGCCATCGGGAAACGCTTTGTCGTGTCGAACATCAGCGTCTTTGTGCCGAGCCAGCGCCAGCGGCCTTCGACCTGGGGCGTTAATTCGACGGGCGCAAATTGCGCGGCCTGTTCCTGTGAAGTGACTGCGACCATCGGCTGCGAAAATGTCACGCTCAGATCGGGAGCGAGGTTGATTTCGCCGTCGGGCGAATGGCGAATGACAACGAGCGTTTGTCCCGCGGTGTCGATCTTCGGCGTGCCTCGCATCTCGTCGGAAGGGAATTTGACAGGTATCTTTTGGCCTGTTTTAGGAGCAGGCAAAGTTCCGACACGCTTGGCAAAGTCGGTCTTGTCGTCCTTTTCGGGCTTGATCTCGGGCAAGCGTTTTAAAATGCTGTTGGCATCGCCCTGGCTCAGCGGGTCTGTTGATGCAAGCGGCTGTTTCTCTCGTGTTTCGGCACCCTCGACGCCTTCGCTAAGACGGAACTTCAATCCATCAGGCAAATTGTTCATTTTTACTTCCTTTGCTTTTTGGATGGCCTGCGCATTCACCGGAATGGCTGCATTGCCAATAAAAGTGATATAGATCGAGAGCAGCAAAGCCCAGCTTGTCAGTTTTTTCATTTTGATCCTCGAAGACACCAAATAAAACGCGTCTATTTTATCCCAACTATTTTTTCTCAGCGAACAGCTTTCATTGGAAAGCGTCCATTTACATGTGTTGAACGCTACGATGCGGCGAAACTTGCGATTGATGCAAACCGGTCAGAATAAAATGCACAAGCCCGCACGTAAGTAAGGGCGGAACATCCAATGTTGAATGTATCGCCCTTACTCATGTGCGGGCCTACGCATCGCAGCCAACCAATGCCCGTTTTTGCTATTCATTAAATTGCTTTTCCTGTTATACTGTTTCGGAATTTGCAACTTTGCGTGTTTGTATTCGTAAGTGAAGTGGCTATTGATTCTTTTAACATAATTGTATAGGAGCAGGTAGATAAAATGGGACTGTGGGCAAGATTTAAAAGGGTGTTTTTTGCTAGTACGGGTGCGGCGCTCGATAAGATCGAAAACCCGGAACTGGTGCTTCAGCAAACGATCCGCGATATGCGCGACCGCGTGCCGGAATTGAATAATTCGGTTGCACAGGTAATGGCGACGGAACGCTTGCTTTTAAAACAGAAGGAAAATCTATCGACGCAGGTAGTTGATCTGGATTCGAAGATCAAAGCCTCTGTCAAAATGGGCCGCGACGACATCGCAACCGCCTATATCGGCCAGTTACAGCAGGCACAGCAAGACCTTGAACGCACGGGCGCCCAGGCGGAGCAGGCTCAACTGTCTTCGAAACAAGCTCTAAAGGCGCGTGACAACTACGTCCTCAACATGAAAAAGCGCACCGCCGAAGCGATCCAGCTTATAAGCGCTGCAAAGCAGGCCAAGTTGCAGGAACAACTCGCTCAAACGATGGAAGCATTCAACATCGGCGACGATGCATCCACTTTCAACGAAATGCGTGAAAAGATTGATCGCCGCGTGGCCGCCGCCGAGGCAAAGCTGCAGCTTGGCACATCGTCGGTTGATTCCCAGATGCAGGACATCGAGAGGGAAGCGATGGATATTCAGATGCAGGACAAACTGCTCGAATACAAACAGCAGATGGGAATGCTTGGTGCCGGAACGCCGCCCGAAAGCAAACAGATCGAGGCCGGTGATGCTGACATCCTTGACATCGAGCCGGCAAATGAGAAAAGCCATTCCAACTAGGAGAACACTAACGAACGCACGAAGGGCAGATTGCATCTAGTTAGTTTGATATGGCTGATTTAGCTAAATACCGGCAGGAGATCGACAGGTTTAATACGACGTACGCCAAGGCGGCGATAAAAGAACCCGTCAACTTTTGGGGCCTCGCCGGTTTTCTTGTCGCCTTTGCTTATACAGGCAGCGTAATTCCGCTTCTGATCGCCCTCGTTTGTGAGGCCGTTTATCTTGTTGTTGTGCCTTTACTACCCTCATATCGCCAAATGGTGAACGCCCGCGAAAAGAAGCGTCTCATGGACGCTCATAATGCAGGCCGCGAAAAGCTGATCAAATCGTTTACGCCGCGTGAGCGTGAGGCTGTCGAGTATCTTCGATGGGTGGCGACCAAGATCCAGGACGACTACAAACAGTTCGCAGGAGCGAGAGAGATTCCTTCTAATTTGAAAGGCCTCGATCAACGTTGGGAAGATTTCGTCGATCTGCTTGACGTTTATCGCCGCCGCAAACAGCATCTCAAATCGATCAACCGAACTTCAGTTCACAACCAACTAACGCAGGCTTTCCGTGCGATGGAATCCGCGACAGACGAGAAAACAAAACGCATTCAGCAGACCAACGTTGAGATACTCAAACGCCGTGTTGCCTCGTTCGACGAGATCGAACGCAGTGTAAAACTCGTCGAAGGCCAACTGCAGTCCATCGAAAACTTTTTCGAATATCTCAAAGGCGAAATCGTCACGATCTCAACGCCTGAAAAATTCTCGCTACTGGATTTCGAGCAATTGTCCGATTCCATCGCAATGACCAAACAAATGCTTGACGCCACCGCCGACGAAGTTGGTGCTCTCGACAGCTACAACCGCGAAATGGGCAACTACGAACTCCTGCCGGGAACTAAATAAAAAATATTACCGCTGATCAACGCTGATAGACGCAGATTTACTTAGCGAATAATTCTCGCTTTTATCTGTGTTTATCTGCGTCCATCTGCGGTAATTTCATTCTTTCAGTTATGGTTCAAAGCCTTCGATTTGAACTGCGTTGGCGGGCTTTGGCGGAGGCATTGGTTGAGGGGCTGGTTCGGTTTTCTTTGGAGCCGCGTCAAGGTCGTTGATCATCAAGGCGAGGTTATTTGCATTTGAAGCATATGCAAGGGCTATCTCTCGCGTTATCGTGCCGTTTCTGAGCATTTTTTCGAGTTCGCGGTCAAAGGTCTGCATTCCCTCGATCTCACCGTCCTGCATGGCGTCGGTGATCGAACGGCCTTCTTTTTCACCTTTTTCGATGTATTCGCGGGTTCTCGAATTAGATACAAGTATCTCTATAGCGGCCGCCCGCCCGCCGCCGACCTTCGGCATAAGACGCTGCGAGATAATTCGACGAAATGACTGAGACAGACGCGTTCGTATCGCAGCTTCTTCAGCTTTTGGAAAGACGCCGATAATACGATCTATGGTCTTTGCCGCGTCGATCGTGTGAAGAGTCGATAAAACAAGATGGCCCGTTTCGGCGGCTTCCATTGCGACCTCGATAGTTTCGCGGTCCCGCATTTCGCCGACGAGAATTACTTTCGGCGCTTGGCGAAGTGCGGCCCTGAGTGCGAGTGCAAAATCAGGCGTGTCGGAATGAAGTTCTCTTTGATGGATAGTTGACAGCTTGTGTTCGTGGATGAACTCAATAGGATCTTCGATAGTGACGACGTGATATTTTTTTGTCGCGTTTATGAGATCGATCACAGCGGCAAGCGTTGTCGATTTTCCTGAGCCGGTCGGACCGGTGACGAGAACGAGCCCGTTTTTAAGCTCGGCCGCATTCATGACGGCGGCAGGGAGATTCAATTCCTGCCAATTCGGCGGTTTGGTCGGGATGACACGCATCACAATAGCAACGCTGCCGCGTTGGCGGAAAATATTCACTCGAAAACGGCCGAGCCCCTCCACGCCATATGAGATGTCTGCGGAACCTTTCTTATCCAGCGTCTCCAAGCCCTGATCGTTACCGGCCAGCATTAGGTCGGCCATCGTTTTGATCTGAGTAGGCGTGAGAGCTTCGAGACCTGGAATCGGAACGCCCTGAAGATCGCCAGTGAGTTCTATCTGCGGCGGCCGTCTGGGTGAGAATATAAGGTCGCTGACCTTGCTGTCGACCGCGAGCATCCGCGCAAGTATGTTGTGAAACGCCTGTGAAGCCTTGTCGTTTTGCGGGGTTCTGGTTTCGCCGGCGGCGAGGGCCGAAGCCGCATTTGGAGCCGGCGCAGTTGTGGTTTGTGAATTTTCCATTGTTATGATTGGTCTGTCCACCTGAAAGGTGAGTGCGGGATATAGATGAAGTTAAGCCACAAGATAATGTGACATTCTTAGAATACAACATTCCGAAATTTGCCGCAATTAATTCAGACGGCTTGCCCCGCCCCAAATATTCGATTAAAATCAACGATTTCAGCAAAGACTGAAATTTCGAATATCAAATTTTAATTTAATTATCTATATGAAAAGAGTAGGAATATTAGTGGGACGCGAGGTAACGTTTCCCGAATCAATAATTAAAAGCATCAACGAAAAAGGCGGCGGCAAAGTCGTGGCGGAGATGGTCACCATCGGCGGCATCACGCTCGACGAGACAAAGCGTTATGACGTGATCATCGACCGCATTTCGCACGAAGTGCCGTATTACCGAGCTGCCTTAAAGCGCTTTACCCTTGAAGGCACATATATCATCAATAACCCGTTCTGGTGGTCGGCGGACGATAAGTTCTTCAATTTCGCCTTGGCAACAAAACTCGGCGTCGCGATCCCAAAGACCGTTCTGCTTCCGCAGCACAGCTATATCAAGGATATAACTCCCGAAAGTCTGAGAAATCTCGAATTTCCGATCGATTGGCAGGCTGTTATCGATCATGTCGGCTTTCCGGCTTTCCTTAAACCCTTTGACGGCGGCGGCTGGAAGAACGTTTCGAAGATCCACGATCTCGAAGAGCTGTTTAACGAATACAACCAGTCCGGCACGCTCTGTATGACTCTGCAAGAGGGAATAGAATACGACCATTTTGTCCGCTGCTATTGTGTGGGCAAAGAAAAAGTGCTAATCATGCCTTACGACCCGTCGCAGCCGTATCTGTCGGGAATGCAGTATGTAAATGTCGACGACTATCTCGAACCAAAGCTGCACGCGCGCGTCGAAAAGGACGTCAAAACGATCTGCACCGCCCTCGGCTACGATCTCAACACAGTCGAATTCGCCATCAAGGACGGCATTCCCTACGCCATCGACTTCATGAACCCGGCCCCCGACGCTGAGCTTGCATCCGTTGGTGAATACAACCACCGCTGGATCGTCGATAACATGACCGACTTTATCCTAAAGAAGCTAAAAGAAGGTTGGGAAACGCCCGAATACCGATGGTCGGCAATGCTCAACCCGCCTGAGAAAGCGGCCAAGCCAAAAGCGGCGAAAGCTAAAAAGGCATAAGAATTTAGCCAAAATATTAAACGAAAAAACACGAATAAGAGTCAAGTTCTCATTCGTGTTTTTTCTTAGTTATTTCGTGGCAAATATTATTCCACTCTCATCAGCTTAAAAGTTGTAGGGTTTTTGGTCGGACCTGAATTTGAGGTTTCCGATGTTAGCGTCATCATGTTTCCGTCAATCTTCATCGCAGACGTTTCCCATGTTCCTTCTTTCATATATCCCGGCGATTTTGCAACCATTGGATGAACGGTAATTTTGCCGTTTTTAACTTCATACTTTCCGGCGTTAGCTCTAAATCCGCTTACGAAGATAGATAGAAGTTGTTCCTGCGTTGCCTTGTTGTAATCGTCCATCATTTCACGGGGCTTGTCGCCCGTCACAGCGATCATGCTGTAGTGCTTTTTTGTAAAAAGGTACATGCCGGGTTGGGTGGCCTTCATGGTTTTTCCTTCGGGTCCTGTAGTGGTCACCTCGGTAAGCTTCCAAACTCCCTCTATACCCGATTTTGATTGTGCAAATGCGGAGACGCTCAGAACCGCGATCATTAGAGACAATATAAAGATTTTCATAACAAAATTCCTCCTTAAGTTCGTCTGAAAACGTGGGAAGTTATTCAATTGTTGATTCAGCAAGATTTATATTTCATCCTCGTCAATTTGTCAATACAACCGAAAACGACGGGCACCCAACGATATAGTCCGTAATTGTCATCCCAAATACAGTATTTTCAGTGATTATTAGTCCAAAATGATATGGAACGGTATTTGCGATATCTAACACCAGAGCCAGATAAAATTTGGCCCACTTGTAATCATTATGGGAGAAATTATGTTAAAAAAGAGATCAAAACAATTAGCTATATCTTTGTTTGCAGGAGGCGTTTTGGTGCTTGGGATGAGCAGCGATGCTTCGGCTCAGCGTAATAATCGCGGCCAGGAAAAGAAAGTTGGACAGCAATCAGAAAAAGAAAAACAACAGCCGGTAAAACAGCCTCCTATCATAGTGCAGCAGCAGTCAGACCGTCGTCAGGTCCAGGAACAACGCCAACAGCAGGTTAAGCAGGCGAATGAACAACGCCAGCAACAGATCAAGCAGGCTCAGGATCAGCGTCAGCAGGAAATGCGTCAAATCCAACAACAACAGGTTTGGCAGCAATCACAACGCCAGGATCAAATAAGAAAGGTGAATGACCAGCGTCAGCAGCAGATCAGACAGGCTCAAGAGCAGCGTAAGGACGAGGTCAAAAAGGCTAATGAGCAGCGTCAAATCCAACAGAAACAACAGGTTTGGCAGCAACAACAAAATCGTCAAATCCAAAAGCAGGTTCAGGGTGATTTTAATCAGCCAAAACAGCGTATAGACCGCCAGCAGCAGCAGCAAATTCAGCGAAAGCGTTGGAACCAATATAATCAGCGCTGGAGCAATTGGCAGAATATTCAGCAGCAGCGTGACCGTCGACTACAGCAGGATAGGCGCTCGGCGTATCTGCTATACCAGCAACTATATTGGCAGCGATTAAGACAGGATCAACTGCGTCTGCAGCAGGCACGATATTACGATAACTACTACAATAATTATCGATATAATCGCGGCGGGACATACTACTATACCAGTCAGTATGGTGCGCAGATGCTCCGAGATGCCGTTAATAACGGCTACGAACAGGGCTTCAATGCCGGACGTGCAGATCGTAGTGACAATTGGGACTACAACTACCAGAATTCCTACGGTTATCAAGACGCCTCAATAGGTTATGACAGCTACTATGTCAGCTACGGAGAGTATAATCATTATTTCCGCGAAGGTTTCCAACGCGGTTACGAGGACGGGTATTACAACCGCAACCAATACGGCAGTTATTCGAATGGCAAGTATTCGATACTGAGCGCACTTGCAGGCACGATCCTTAAACTCGCACTTTATTAAACCGATACACCTTTGAACACTGCGGCCTCGTTCTATTGAACGGGGCCTTTTTTATTTGGTCAAAATCGATAGATAAGCTTTCCACGGGCCGACGTTGTCAGAGTATTTTGCGGCCATGTAGGTGACGATCTGGCGGATGTGGCCGAGGTCGTGGACTACCCACGTTGCCAGAAGTTGCTCAAGAGTTACCACGCCGAGTTCAGGATGTGAAGCTCTTAGTGCAAGTTTTTCAGGCGTTAACTGCCAGCGGATGAGCTTCTCAATATTTGCGTTGCGAAGATGGCCGAATTCGGTCAAAAGGTCACCTAGCGTCTTGTCTTTCGATTTTTCAAACTGTGCGAGGCGATCAAATGGCTCAAATGTAATTTTCTCGTCTTGTGCCAAAATGATCTCGGCTCGCGGTATCCAATCGGTTTCATCGCAATGTATCAGGTGTCCGATGACGTCGT
>JANMDA010000258.1:0-12236 GCA_031376085.1 Chloracidobacterium sp. | reverse complement strand
CAAAGCCTTGCTCATCGGCGAATCACGTTTCGAAACAGCCGCATATGAATTGCGCTGCCTGTGCCTCTCAACATCTGCAACGTCCTTGCCGTAATTGCTTTCGATAAATTGTGTTGCAATATACCGAGCGAGGCCTTCGCTGATAACGCCATATCCTTCGCCGTTAACCGAAGTGGCACCACCCAGCCAAATTTTGGCGACTGCCTCGGCAACATTCATTGCTGTCAGCGAATCGACCTTTGAACGTCTAAAGACCGCTTCGTCAATCAACATCGTCCCGCCGCTCGAAAACCCCGCGCCGCGCCTGACTGCGATATACCTCATTTGCGGAAAGCTTGCTGGCTTACCCAATATTTCTGTTACAAAAGTTTTCGCCGCTGAAGCCAACTTATGTATCTCAATTGCATTTTTCTTTTCAATTTCGCCGGAACCGGTAGGTAAAAAAGCTTCCGCCTGCGCTCCGGGATCGTTGAAAGGCAAAACGTCCCACTTGCCGGAAACAAAAAAAGGTTGGCCATTAAGTTTTTGGTCATACGTCTGGGTATTTCCGCTCATCTTGCGTTCGCCGGAGCTAATAAAATTATTCGAAACTCCATTAACTGCAACGCTTGCAGGAGCCGTATCAGCACCTTGCGTAAAAAACCAGCTATTCGGCGTCGGGTACCAATACGATAGCGGCAGGAATTGAGCCGAGACCGGCGAGACTGAACTCAATGCTGAATTTTCCTTAACATTGATCTTGTATTCGACTGCTACTTTGACTAATGCGTCAGGAGCAATTGACGGCGGCCTTGTCACGATCCTCTGAAGGCTCAGCGAGGAATTTATCTTTTCCTCGCTCTTCGTAAAGTCGGCTGCGGTGTCATTTATCTTTACCGATGTAACATCTGCCGCAGTGGAAATTCTCAGCGTCAAAGTCGAGGCCGACTTTCCCGAAACATTTTTGATAGTGAGCACCGCCTTTACCGCAACGCTGCGGGATTTTTCATCCTGCGGCAGCGTCACATCGAGATCATACTTTTGCACATGCCATGTGGCCGATGACCGACTCGCGTCCTGACCGAAGGATGTAAAGTAAAAAGTAAAAAGTAAAAAGGCAAAAATTGTTACGGAAAAAATTTTCATCTCTGCGTCTCTGTGTCTCGGCGGTTCAATTTTCCTGAACTAATTCGTGGATCTGTTTAAGTTTAACGAGCAATTTCTCCAGTCGCGACAGCGGCAATTGATTCGGCCCGTCACTTGGAGCTTTCGCCGGGTTGTCGTGAACTTCCATAAAGACCGCATCCACGCCGCACGCAACACCTGCCCGGGCAAAGTCTTCGATGTATTCCGCCTGTCCGCCCGTTGCTTTTCCAAGCCCACCCGGAAGTTGCAGCGAATGCGTAACATCAAAAACCACTGGCACTCCAAACGAACGCATTATCGGAAATGAACGCAGATCAACAACAAGATTATTGTATCCAAAGCTTGCTCCGCGCTCTGTAAGCAATATTTTTTCACATCCGGCAGCTTGCAGCTTATCAACAATATTCTTCGCGTCCCACGGAGCGAGAAATTGTCCTTTTTTTACATTGACGGCCTTACCCGATTTGGCGGCCGCAACAAGAAGGTCGGTCTGACGGCAAAGAAAAGCAGGTATCTGCAAAATATCCGCAACCTCAGCAGTTTTCTCGACCTGCCAAGGTTCGTGAATATCTGTAATAACAGGAACCCCGATCTCATCTTTAACCTGTGCGAGTACTTCGAGGCCAAACTTCATTCCCTCGCCGCGAAAGCTCTCGATCGAGCTGCGATTGGCCTTGTCGAACGAAGATTTATAAACAAAACCAACGCCAACATGCTTGCAAATATCGTTGATCTCCTGAGCCATGAACATCGCGTGTTGCGAAGACTCTACAACGCACGGCCCCAGAATAAAGGACAAACAACCGCCAAAAGATACTTTTCCAACCTCAAATGTCTGCATAAAAATTAACCACAGATGAACACAGATTAGCACAGATAAATCGAGTTCAAAATCTGTGTTTTATCTGTGTCGATCTGTGGTTCCAAATTATTCTTCGCTTGTAACCTCTGCTCGCTCTGGCATCTCAACTGATGTGTCGCGTGTAATATCATGCTCCAAATTCTCGCTGCGCAGCCGATTCTGCCAGGCCGCTTTTACAAACGAATCAAACAGCGGATGAACAGCGAGCGGTTTCGACTTGTATTCAGGATGAAATTGGCACGCAATGAAATATGGATGTGTTTCACACGGCAGTTCGACCATCTCGATAAATTTGCCATCGGGTGACACTCCGCTGAAAATCAGTCCTTCTTTTTCGAGCACATTGCGAAACTCCGGGTTGAATTCGTAACGATGACGATGCCGTTCGCCGATCTCTTCGGCGTCATGGTAGACAGTTCGAGCTAGCGAACCTTCTTTCAATGTGCATTGCCAATTGCCGAGACGCATCGTGCCGCCAAGTTCGTCAACATCGACGAGGTCGCGGAGTTTGAAGATCACCGGAAACGGCGTTTCCTCATTAAACTCTGTCGAATCGGCATCGCGCAGTCCGCAAACATCGCGTGCAAACTCAATACATGCAGTTTGCATACCGAGACAAATACCAAAATATGGCGTTCCTGATTTGCGGGCATATTTTATTGCACGGATCATTCCGGCGATGCCGCGTTTGCCAAATCCGCCAGGCACTAGGATCGCGTCAAAATCCTGAAGCTCATTTTCGTAATCGTCCTTCATCAGATTTTCTGATTCGATCCAATTGACGTTCACACGCAGATTATTCGCGACGCCCGCGTGCGTCAGAGCCTCTCGCAGAGACTTGTACGAATCCTCAAGCTCAACATATTTGCCGACTATGGCTATACGCACTGACCCTTCCGATGGATCTTTGATCGTCGAGACCAATTCACGCCAGTCCTTAAGATCGGCATTTGGAAACTCTTCCTTGAGGTGAAGAGTATTGACGATCAGATCGTCCAAGCCCTGTTCGTGAAAGGCGAGCGGCACCTCATAAATAGTGCCTACATCCAATGCAGAAATGACCGCGTTTTCCTGCACATTGCAGAAAAGAGCTATCTTCCGTCGAAGATCGACCGGCACGGGCCTATCGGAACGGCAAAGTAAAATATCCGGTGCAATACCGATCTCGCGAAGTTCACGAACACTATGCTGCGTCGGTTTGGTCTTTAACTCTCCTGCCGCTGCGATGAAAGGAACAAGCGTGACGTGAACGAAGATCGCGTTGTTACGGCCTTCTTCGTTGCCCATTTGCCTGATCGCTTCCATAAAAGGCAACGATTCTATATCGCCGACCGTGCCGCCGATCTCGACTATCAGGATGTCAGGCTCGTGCATTTCCGTGACTTTTCGAACAGCCGCTTTTATCTCATCGGTAATGTGCGGTATTACCTGAATTGTCTTGCCAAGATAATCGCCGCGACGTTCCTTTTCGATGACTGAAAGATAAATGCGACCGGTTGTCCAGTTATTCGCCTGGGAGAGTTTCGCATGAGTGAAACGCTCGTAATGCCCCAGATCGAGATCGGTCTCGGCTCCGTCGTCCGTCACAAACACCTCGCCGTGTTGGAATGGCGACATCGTGCCCGGATCGACGTTGATATAAGGATCGAGCTTCATCATCTGAACGGTAAGCCCGCGAGCCTCGAGCAAGCAACCGATCGAGCTTGCAGCCAACCCTTTGCCGAGGCTCGAAACCACACCGCCTGTTACGAAAATATATTTGGTCATAATCTTTTCCTGCGGCTGGTCCGCTCTATGTGCGGAAAAGCTCTGCTTTTCCGTTAGTCTCAAAAAATGTGTTTTGCGGCTGTGCCGCCGTGTCTTAACCTTCAATCATCCGTTTCACCCGCTCAAAATCTTCGGGCGTATCAACACCGATCGAGGTCTCGTTTACTTCGACGACTTTTATCCGCGCTCCGTTTTCCAGAGCCCGAAGCTGTTCGAGCATCTCTATCTTCTCTAATCGAGATTGTGGCAGCTTTGTAAACTCTAATAAATATTCGCGGAGATAAACGTAAAGGCCTGTGTGCTTTCGAAAGAGCGAAAGCAGTTCCGGCTCGGCTTCAATGGCACGATTTGTATCGCCGCCGTATTGCAGCGAAGCCTCGCGTGGCCAAGGCATTGGAGAGCGCGAAAAATACAACGCATTGCCATTCCCGTCGGTGACGACTTTAACGACATTGCCGTTCATCAGTTCGTCAAAATCTGTGATCGGTTCGCTTGTGGTAACAATGTCGGCACTACGGGCGGAAACGCGAGTGTAAACGAGCGTGCCGTCGTCGCCATCTGCACGCTCGTTTACACTCGCGTTTCCGCCCGTGAGGACCTCAACCGCTGTATCGATGGTATCGGGCGAGATCATCGGCTCGTCGCCCTGAACATTTACAATGATCGATTCTGCTGGCAAGCTCTCAGCAACTTCGGCAACACGATCGCTTCCTGATCGATGATCGGCGGATGTCATCATAGCTTCGCCGCCGCTTTTCTGCACAGCATCAAATATTTGCTCGTCATCGGTCGCAACTATGACACGGGAAACGCTCCGAGCCTTTGCCGCTTGCCCTAAAGTGTGCAGGATCAATGGTTTACCGGCGATCTCAAGCAGCAATTTGCCCGGCAAACGCACAGACGCGTAGCGAGCGGGGATTATTGCGATCACATTTTGTTGGGGATTTTTGCCGTGTAACTCCACGGGATTTTAGGTTATAGCGTCTTGAGCAAAATCGCAAATACAAAACATCGAACTTGGAACAAAGTCTACGTTTAGCTAAACTCTGTTCAGTGCAAAACATCAATCAGAGTGAGTATTTCTCACAACTTCCATTACCAGAAGAACAGACAACGCCAGATAACATCGTAAGCCCAAACAATCCGCCATGGAGCGTGTTAGCGGCAATCGGTGTTTGGATCGCGAGCATTTTTTTTATCTTGGTTATACCAAGCCTTTTTTTGCTCCCTTATTTGGCAACTCTGGATCTACAGCTCACAGAAGCGGATCAAATCGTTGAATTTGCAAAAACCGATCCTACATCGATTTTTTTGCAGATAATGGCGGTCATTCCTGCACATGTTCTTACACTCTTACTTGCATGGATTGTAGTAACGCAAATGCGGAAATATTCCTTCCGAAAGATGCTCGGATGGGATGGCGGCGGCGTTGGGATGTGGATTTCTTACCTTCCCATTTTGGTTGGGTTTTTTGTTATCGCTTTTGTCGTAAACATCTTTTTTCCTGAGCAGGATAACGATCTGCTAAAAATACTGCGTAGCTCTCGCTCTGCGGTTTATATCGTGGCTTTTGTTGCAACATTTACGGCACCGATTGTTGAAGAGGTCATTTACCGAGGCGTTCTCTACTCTGCTTTCCAACGTAAGATCGGCGTCCCGGCGGCGTTTATTGTCGTCACCTTTCTTTTCGCTGTCGTCCATGTACCTCAATACTGGCCCAGTTATTCGACGATCTTCCTTCTGGCATTACTCAGTTTGACGCTCACGGCGATCAGGGTCAAAACTAACAATCTATTGCCGTGCATAATTCTTCATACTTTATTTAATGGCCTGCAATCTGTTATATTAGTAGTGGAACCTTACCTTAAATCGGCCGAGGTTCAGGAACAAACCGGCGCAATCCTTCAATTATTCAGGTAAGCAGGTTCAAAAAATCCCCCATTGCTGTTTTTGAGTTCTTTCACGAGTGAAAAAGTAAACAACCTTTCCCGATCACGCGTATTCTAAACATTGTCTGAAGACATGCAGATGTTTTGCCGGACAAAATTTATGGCTTCTTTCAAAGATCCAAACACATGTTTTGCACCGCTTGAGGTGATCGAGCGTCTGCTGGAGATTCGAGCCGAACTCGGGTTTAGCGAAACGCTCTATCTTGATCGGTCGCAGGAGTTAACTGATTTCTTAGATGCTTACGGGTTTGATATTTACGCGTTCTCGACGAGGAACGACAAGATCGATTACGACACTTATTCAACGCCAGTAGTTCCCGGCGGAGACAATCTACACTGTTCTCTTACCGGACATTAAACTAATTCACAATTTCCAGGACGAAGATAGGAACGCTCGAAAAGCAGACCTAAGGCAAAAGTAAAAAGGTAAAAGGCAATATTCTTGCTTTCCAACTTTTTACTTTTGCCTTTTTACTTTTAACTTCTATTTATAGAGCTTTGATGATGAACATCGTCCCGTCGTCATCGAGAAACTTTCGTTCGGTAAAATCGGCAACGCCTTTTCGGACGTGATCGATGAGTTGCTTTGCAGGCAAGTTGACTTGAAGGCCGTCCAAGACTCTTTTTGCCAATCGTTCCTGCCCGTATTCTTCCCCCGTTGGATTAGCGGCTTCCGTAATGCCGTCAGTGTAAATAACCAGCACCTGGTCGTCTTCAAACCTAATAAAATGCTGGTGATAATGAGCATCCTCAAACATGCCAAGCGGCACATCGCCGTATTCGACAAATCTGTATTCTCCGTTCGGCTTGATGAGCAGCGGCGGATTATGCCCGGCATTCGAAAAAACAAAAGTTCTATTTGTATAATCGAGTATGCCGTAGATCGCAGTGATAAATTTATTGTCTTCGATCGAATCGTAAAGAAGGCTGCTGACCTTGGAAAACGCTATGTGAGGCGCGTAGCCGATCTGAACGCATGAACGTAGACTCGCTCGCAGAAACGACATTAAGAGAGCAGCCGGAATTCCCTTGCCGACAGCATCCGCAACGACGATACCGATCTGATCATCAAAAACCCTGACCCAATCGTAGTAATCGCCCGAAACTTCTTCCGCCGGAAAAATATAAGCGCTAACGTCAAAGTTATCGATCATCGGATCGCTCGAAGGTAGCAGCTCTAGCTGGACCTGACGTGCGATCTCCAACTGGGCCTGAAGGCGTTTTTTCTCAACAACCTGGTCGTGCAAACGCACTTTCTCGATAATAATCGCGACCTGTGAAGTTAAAAGCTGCAAGACCGCAAGATCGTCCTCGGAATAAGCATCGAGGTTGTCGCTTTCAAGGTCAAAAACGCCGATTACCTTGTCGTTTGAGATGATCGGAGCGACCATCTCCGATCTGGTCTGTTCTCGGGCAGGAAAATAGCGTTCATCCCTGCTGACATCATGCGAAATGATCGCTTTGCCGGTCTGAGCGACCGTTCCCAGAAAACCTTCGCCCATTTTCAACCGCGGCTCGATCAGCTCAAAACTGATCTTGTATCCGCGAATGACCCTGGATTTAAAAATATAAGGACTCTTGTCTTCAAGACTGAATTCGATCAGATAAATGCCTGCCGCATCATACGGGATCAGAGAACCGAGCGTGTCCATTACAAGATTAAGCACCTCGTCCAGATCAAGCGAACGGCTGATGGTCTTGGTAATGTCAAGCAGCATCCGCAGCTTATCAACGGTCGAAAGTTTTTCGATAGCGTTATTTTTTTGATTCACCTGATCTGCCATACTCACTCGCCCTGGAAGATTCGTTCCTTATATGTCTCCCACAATCGCGAAACCTTGATCCTATACTCTACCAAAGCGGGGCTGACAAAAAAATGCCGGGCAATCTCGACGGTTGTTTTCCCGGCATTGACCATTCGTTTTAGAGCGGTGTATGGAACAAGCGCGGCGGCTCCCGTAGAATATGCTTCTTCCTCGATCGCGTGGTTATAATCGCGGGCAATGATCTTGCCGTCTTTATTACGATTTTCAATAGCGAGACGGCTGGGCTTGTGGCCGAGAAAAACATGGCAGATCTCTTCCATCAAGGTCGCATGCTGTCGATTTTTGCCGTGAGTCGGGTTAAGAATAATAAGCTTTTGGCCATCAGGCAGCGTGTGCGAAGCCGCACCGCCCGACCAAGCTTCTTTGCCTTCGCCGATGAGATGACGCTTTGTTTCTTCGGTCAAAAGCGGTTCGATCTGGTCAAACGACGCGACGAAAAGATTGGCAAAGTGCGCAAGCTCAAAAGGGTCAAGCCGCTGATCGTCACGACGCAGGCCCGCAAATTCACGCAATCCTAATGCTCGTATTTCGTGATGTCGTCCTTTTTGTGTTGGAGGAATATCCGTTGGATCCACGGCTTTGGTTTTTACTCCGACTACAGCCAACTGCCAACCGAATCAGACTTCTTTGTATTCTGAATCAACGTCTTCGCTCGACAGTGCCACGCGGTAGTTCTTTGACTGTTTTTGTTTTGTGATGAGCAGGTCGTCTTTTGTTTTCAGAAGATCGGCGCGGTTGTAGACCGAGAGTTCGAAGTTGTAGCCGTGTGTGATTGCATCTTTGGGACAAGCTTCGACGCAAAAACCGCAAAAGATGCAGCGGCCGTAATCAATGTTATAAACCTTCGCGTATCGCTCATCGCGGCCAATGCGTTCGGCATATGGACGTGGGTCATCCTGTGCCTCGATGTAAATACAATCCGAAGGGCAGGCTGCGGCACAAAGATAACACGCAACGCATTTTTCCTTTCCATTCTCGTCAACATGCAAAAGATGCTGGCCGCGATAACGCGGCTGCACGGTGATCGGAACATCGGGATACTGCACCGTCCACTTTGCACGCGGAATTTCCGAGAGCGTGCGCTTCATTCCCTTTACAACCGCAACAGTAGATTGAATAATGTCTGAGACAACTGACATAAATTTAAATAAATTAATAATCCATTCACCGCGCCGCATCCATTATCATGGCTAAACCGCCGAAGAACAGCAAGAATATCCAGTAGGCGATTCCGATTAAAAAGAAAAGACCGCCGAGGATCATTCCAGCAATTGCCAAAGGTTTCCCTCCGTAGACGCTCGGATCATTGTTAATATTCTTTAGTCCTAAAAAACCTGTAACTAGAGCAGCTATACCGGTTAGGGGTGACATATAGCAACACAAAGAAAGGATTCCCAATACCAACGATATAATAGGAAGGATTTTATTCTCACCAGCCGCGACGCCTACGGGCGGCGGCTGAAACGGCGTATTCGAGCCGATCTCCTGATTTTGCCACGCCGCATCGGGTGCAGGCGGAGGCGTCCAATCGGCTACCGGCGCAGGATCTGGAAATTGAAATGGCGGTGTTGCTTGATCGGCAAGCACAGTTTCCATCTCGCCTAATGGTGGAGCAGCTGGTTCAACCGGGCTGTCCGGCATTCCAAATGGCGACGGCGGAGGCGTCGGCATATCAGGCACTTTGAATACCGGCTCTTCGGCAAGCGGTTGAATGTCTCCAAGCGCTTCCTTTAATTCCGCTTCCGAGACATACATCGTCTTGAGCGGATCGACACCCGGCAGATCAAGAATTTCATCAGGCGGAGCAATAGGGATAGAACCTGTGGTCTCGTGAATTTGAACTTCTTCGGCAACTTCGATGGCCGGAACTTCTTCGATCTGCTTTTCAACCGGCACTTCCAGCGTCAGATCCAGTTTATGGCCGACCACGGTCGCATACGGATCGAATGCCGGTTCGGCAGCGATGAGTTCCGCTCCGTCAACCTGGCAAAACTTCAATGAATCCTCAAATTCCTTTCCGCAAGTCGGGCATTTTTTCATATTTGTCGTCCTTTGTCGCCGTGTTTTTAGGAGTCTGAAACTTTTATACCTTTCCGCCTAAACTAATTCAAGTTTACTAAAGAAATAGGCAATTTCGATAGCCGCATTCTCGTCCGAGTCCGATCCGTGAACGGCATTTTCGCCGATCGACGAAGCAAAATCCTTACGAAGCGTCCCCTCAGCAGCATCTGCCGGATTGGTCGCACCCATCAGCTCACGCCAAAACGGAACCGCATTATCTTTTTCAAGCGCCAGCACTACGCACGGCCCGCTCGACATAAATTCGCAAAGCTCGTCAAAAAAGCCCTTACCCGCATGAACGGCATAAAAACCCTCAGCCTGCTTTCGCGTCTGATGAATAAGTTTCATCCCCCTGATCTTAAAACCCGCACCCAAAATGCGATCAACGATCTTCCCCTGATTCCCCACCCGAACCGCGTCGGGCTTTATGATTCCAAATGTTAAATTGCTCATTAATTAATTTTGTTTTCCTTTTGATGTTTTCGTAGGAAAAGTCTCTACGCAAATTTCTGTTGGCTTACTCGATCCATCACCTTGACGACTTACATATCGACAATTCTTCCCATTCTTATCACAAATGAACTCGGAATAAATTGAGTTCTTACTTTGCATATCTAAACCCAGAATAATATCAAGAGTCATCTTGGTTGGTGCAAGTTTGTAATTAGTTACCCTTGTCGTCAAAAATCCTTGGACACCAACAAAATCTATTTGATAAATTCCCACCGTCAGATCGAGTTGATAAACACCCTCTTGATCTGTGTAAGTTTTGTAGGTTTGTTTTTCGGCATTGGACGCTACCACAGGAACTTTAGAGATAATACCTCCAGCTTCATCCGCAACGGTGCCGCTCAAAGTCGCTTTTTGTCCATTTGTAACAACGACAAGCCCGAAAACCAATACAAAAATCTGTAAGAGTCTCATAGTCCCCCCTAAACTTAGATAGCCTCAAAGTCGTCCCATTCAAATCCCATATCCTTAACAATACTCCGTAGCGTGCCGTTTTTCAGATCCTTGCTTCCCCAATCCGGCACTGAAACAACTACTAAGGGCATTTTATTCGGGTTATACCATTTTCGGTGCGAACCGCCGCCTTTTCGGGGTCGCTCAAGACAACCAAGTTTCCTCAGCTTCTTCTCGATCTCCCGATATTTCATGCGGCTTCGAGATGAATGAGAGTGTCAGTCAAAAATGGGGTCGTGTTAGCAATTGGCCGCAAAACGTCCGGTAGGGGTTGGCCTAATTCTTCGTAGCCCTCGATCAGAGCTTCGATCGCGTCCGCCACATTGATTGAAACTTCATCTACCGTGTCAGCCTCGGTAACTAAACCGGGCAAGACAGGACAGGTGATTGTCCATCCGCCTTCCGGCTGGGGATCAAGAACCAAAGGCAATTTATAAAAATTATCCATAATTACCACTGCCCAATTCTAACATTCTACAAAGATTCTTTCACTGCTTGTCCAATATCCGCCGGTGACTGCACAACCCGAATTCCGGCAGCATTCAATGCCGCCATTTTCTCTGCTGCCGTCCCCTTACCGCCTGAGATGATCGCTCCCGCGTGGCCCATTCGACGGCCCGGTGGGGCTGTTTGACCCGCGATGAAGGCGACTATTGGTTTTGTAACGTTGTCTTTTGCGTAGGCGGCCGCATCTTCTTCTGCCGTGCCGCCGATCTCACCGATCATTACGATGGCGTCGGTTTCGTCGTCGGCTTGGAACAATCTCAAAGCGTCAGTGTGATTTGTCCCGATTATCGGATCGCCGCCGATGCCGATGGCGGTTGATTGGCCGAGGCCGAGAGCGGTCAACTGGCCGACCGCTTCGTAGGTCAGCGTTCCTGAACGCGAAACGACACCAATGCGGCCTTCTTTGTGAATATGGCCGGGCATGATGCCGATCTTACATTTGCCGGGCGAGATGATGCCGGGACAATTTGGGCCGATCATTCGTGTTTTCGGATGTTTGCTAAGATATTCGTGCACTTTCACCATATCCGCGACCGGAATTCCTTCAGTGATTGTCACCACAAGCGGCAGTCCCGCATCAGCAGCTTCCATTATCGCGTCGGCGGCGAACGCAGGCGGCACATAAATTACGGACGCATTCGCTCCCGTCTCACGAACCGCATCCTCGACTGTATTAAAAACCGGCACGCCTTCATGCGTAGTTCCGCCTTTGCCGGGCGTGACGCCGCCGACTACATTTGTGCCGTATTCACGCATTTGCAGCATGTGAAACGTGCCTTCCTTGCCCGTGATCCCCTGAACGATCAGGCGAGTATTCTTATCGACTAAGATGCTCAATGCAAGTCTCCTTTTTTGGCTAAGCTGAATAAAACAAAGGCAAAGTATAACACGTTGGATAAAGCCGTGCGCAATCGGCCCAGTTCAAGTTGTCGGTCGTTTTGTCGTTGAAACCAAGTATTTTTGAACAATTCCTCTGCATATTACGTTTCCAACTGTGGCTCTACTTTAAACACAAGCGGTATTTTCTGTGAGACAGCTTTATTCATTCTATTTCGATGCTTTTTGGATCGCAGTCAAATCGATCCTTGAGCACAAGCTGCGCGCATTTTTGACATTGATCGGAATAATTATCGGGGTTGCGGCAGTGGTTGTGGTCGGGGCGTCTATCAGCGGGTT
>JANMDA010000246.1:0-2362 GCA_031376085.1 Chloracidobacterium sp. | reverse complement strand
AAAGCGGCGTCGCTCGGTTCTTTGGTGTCGATATCGACGGAGTGGAGAGGGTTGCGCAGCGTCGATATCGGTTTCATGTAGCCGCGAACGCGAAGCTCTTCGCCGTTTGTAATACCGCCTTCGATGCCGCCGGCACGGTTGGATTTGCGGTGAAAGGCAGAACCGCCTGCGTAAGCAGGCGGAGACGGCTCAGTCGTAAGATCAACGTGCGGATCACTCGACCGCGTCGAATTATTTGCGTCAGGCGTGCCACCCGCTGACGCGGGCGGTTCTGCCTTGTATATCTCATCATGCACTTCAGAGCCGAGCTTAGCTGCGTTGGCGACACCGGTTCCTATTTCTACAGCTTTGATCGCGTGAATCGACATTATTGCCTGAGCGATGCGGCCATCAAGTTTTTCATTCCAAGATGTATGCGAGCCAAGTCCTACGGGCAAGCCTTTTGCGACGATCTCAAAAATGCCGCCGAGCGTGTCGCCTTTGGCTTTGACCTCGTCGATGAGTTTGATCATGTCTTTTTGGCTGAGTTCGTCCGCGCAATTTAACGGTGAATCGGCGGGAATGGCGGCGATCTCTTCCCAAGTTTTCCAAAGCGGGCCAACCTGTATATGGCCTAGTTTGATCACATGGCTTTTTATTTCAATATCAAATGCGGCGAGTAGTTGTTTTGCAATTGCTCCACACGCAACCCTCGCAGCAGTTTCTCGTGCGGATGCTCGTTCAAGAATGTCACGCAGATCGCGGGTTTGATACTTCTGTCCGCCGGCAAGATCAGCGTGGCCTGGACGCGGGCGTTTTACAACTCGTGGATTATCAGGCAGCGACTCCAGTTCTTCGGTTGACATTACATCCTGCCAATGAACAAAATCTTTGTTTTCGATGGTCAAAGAAATCGGTGAGCCGAGCGTTTTGCCATGGCGAACGCCAGAGAGTATCTCTACGGTGTCTGCTTCGATCTTCATCCGCCCGCCGCGTCCGTAGCCTTGTTGACGCCGCCAGAGTTCGTGGTTGATTGCTGCAATGTCGATGTTCAACCCCGCAGGAACTCCTTCGACAATGGCGACGAGTGCTTTGCCGTGCGATTCGCCTGCTGTCGTGAACTTAAAAAACATAAGAATATTAGCCGCAGATTAACGCAGATGACGCAGATAAGGAAGAAGCATAAGTAATATTCTTATCCGCGTCGATCTGTGTTGATCTGCGGCTAAAACTTCTTCCTGCGAAAAGCGATCAAGCCTATACTTGTGATGATCAGCAATCCGCCAAGACCAGTTTGCGGAGGCAATTTTTCACCAATTGTTACGGCTCCGATAACGACTGCGATAAGAGGCGTGACGAGCGAGATCATCATCGCCTTAGTCGATTCGATTTTACCCAATAGCCAATAATAAAGCCAAAACGCGACGATCGTGCCGAGGATAGTTAGATATAGAATGCAGATCACGGCCAGCCATGTCCAGTGAAAAGTGAGCGGATTGCCTTCCACCGCGAGGCTGTAAATTATTATCAACGGCAGACCGCAGATCATTTGGCCGAAAACAAGCGCAGCCGGATGAAGATCGCCCCCTTTTGCTTTTATTAGAACCGATGCCTGCGCAGCAGCATAAGAGCCAACAACAACGCCGACGCAACCAAGAAAAGCCATCAGACTTTGCACTTTTAGCTGATCGTGAAAGATAACGGTGACACCGATGATGCCCATTAAGACTGCAAATATCTTTAATTTAGTGATGCGTTCGTTGGGCAAAAAGAACCATGCGAGAATAAGGCCAAAGACAGTTATCATCGCCTGCAAAACTGCCGCGAGTCCAGAGGTGATGTATTGCTCGCTCCAAAAGACCATGCTGTAGTTCACCGAGAATTGTAGTACGCCTGTTAGTGCTATCAATCGCCATTCTTTAGCAGTCTTCGGTAGTGGTATTTTTTTAACACGGATAACGACGAATAGGATCGAAACCGCCAAAATAAATCTCGCCGCTGCGAAGGCGAGCGGCGGCAGATGTTCGTCGAGACCGATCTTGATAAAGATCCATGTCGTGCCCCAGATCAAGCAAAGGATCAGCCAGACCAGAACATTGAGTGAGAGAAATTTACGCATTTTCGTAAAAGCTGACAGAAGTTTCGCCTTGTTTGAGTATTCGCCAGCGGCGAAGCGAACCTATCAGATCAGGCATATTTTTCTTTGTATGATGCTCAACGACAAGAAGGCCACCATCGTTTAGCAAGGTTTTGTTATAGCCGAACTCATGCAGAACGAGTGAGTAGTCTGCTTCATATGGTGGATCAAAAAAAGCTATGTCCCAATCAGTTGTATGCTCGCGGCCAGTGAAATTTTCAGCATCAAGTGCAAAAATATTGGTAC
>JANMDA010000240.1:0-4471 GCA_031376085.1 Chloracidobacterium sp. | reverse complement strand
GCCATTGCCCAGCAAGACAGACACATTGTTTGCGTTGTCGTTGGTAATAGATAGGTCCTGATTGCCGTCACGGTTAAAATCACCGACCGCCGCCGAGCGCGGGCCGACCCCAACGCCATAGTTGACAGCTGATGCGAAAGTAATTGGACTGCACTCTGCTGGCGTCGTCACGGTCAGGCTGAAGTTTTTTGTTGTGCTCGCACCGCCGCTTTCGTAGCTTGTGACCCTCACACCATATGTGCCGGCAGGATGAGCGTTTGTTACCCGAACTGTGCCTGTAACCGGGTCGGCTTCGAGCTTGCCCCTGAAGCTCGTCGAGGCAGAGACGATCATTCTCACCGTCAGAGTTGGAGCGGCATCGGAAATAACCGTCGTATCGTCGCTTAAAGGTATCGAAATGTTCGAATAGTTACCTAGCGTTGGAGTATTGCTGCTTGTTGGCGTCGCGGTCGGCGCGGATCCCAGAACCGTTATGCTGCCCTGCATCGCAGTATGAATAGAACAGCGGTATCCAAACGTACCCACACTGTTGAATGTGAAGCTGAAACTCTGTCCGTTTGCCAAGGTGCCGGAATTCCAAAGCGAGTTGGTGCTTGATGTGGTATGCCCGGAGCCGTCGATATTGGTCCAGGTCACAGTGTCGCCCACAGTAATGACTGGATTTGGAGGATCAAACGAGAATTTGACAATGTTGACGTTAACAGTGGCAAGCACTCCGGGCGCAGTATCAGGGCTTGCGACTATCGGCGGAGCGGCTATAGGATTGCCGCAAAAGACATCATCAAAATAAGTAAAAGGAGAATTCTCGGGTACCGTGTCGGCCACAGCATTACTAACTGCTGCTGACCCGATCAATACCAGACACAAAATGAAAAAAAGCGGCCATCGCCGCACAGAAATAGAGAGCAACATGCCAATCTCCTTAAAGCTTCAGATTTGATGTAGCTTACCGACCGCAACCGCGTTAACCGATGAACATTTCGTCTTCGGTATAGACTCGGTCGATCTGTTTGGGTGCCGGGGCAAATAGAACTTCCAGGCCGCGTTTAACGCCAGCCATTATGGCGGCGATCTCGCGGGCCGGAACGACGATCTTTTTCTGGACAAATTCCGTGGTATCCATCACCTGATCATGAGTACGGTCGATCGAGCGGCTGACCATTTCGACCTTGTCCCTCGCCGTGTTTGCCGTGACGCCCACGAGCTGCTTTAACTCGGCGACTTCATCCTTGATCAACTCGGTCGATTCAGCCAGATATTTTGTCGTGAGCGACAGATTTGCTGAGATCTCGTTAAAATGGACCGAGATCTCGCGGCCCTGAGCACTGATCGCATCGACCTTGGTAATAAGCGGCGAAACGCGCTCCTCGATATTGTTAACGGTATTAACAACCCGTCTGACCGTGATGGCGATCCACATAAGAGCAACCGCCATTACCACGAACATGATCGCGATAACGATCGACGAGATCATTTGCCAGAATTGTGTATCGCCGGTGCTCATCTTTTATTTTTCTTTTTCGACAGGATAACTGGCTCGTCCCTCGGTTATCGATTTTGATTCGCTCTTGCGCTTTTCCTGCGTATAGGCACTCTTTCCTGCCTCGATCGCGGCCGAGAACGGATTGGCAGTGTTTGCCGCTGCGGATTTTGCTTTTTCCGTTAATTCACCGGCCTTTTCGGCGGCAGTTTGGTAAAGGTCGCCTGCTTTTTCGCGTGAAACTTCGTAATACTCACCCGCTTTTTCCTGTAGCTGAGCAGCAGTTTCCTTGCTCTTTTCAATTCCCTTTCGCGTCGCATCCGCGATATCTTCACGCAATTCCACTCCCGATTTCGGTGCAAACAGTAGTGCAATTATCGCTCCGATACCGCCGCCAACTAACAAATAAGTCAGCTTGGTCGCCGCGCTTGCTTCTTCTCTTTCGTGTCTCATAATTTTCCTCCAGCGTACGAAAATCTGCCCGCTATAAATGATTCTTGCCTATGACTTGAATTGTAACAAAATCCAAGGTCAACGGCAATAATTATATAGTGTCAGATGAATATTTTGTTCACAGTAAGGAACTATACAAACAGGCCTTCGCTAAAACCCTTTTCGTAAACTATCCAAAGCCCCAACCCGATGCTCACGACGCCGGCGCACAATTGCAGGCTCTGATTAAAACGGCTGAAACGCAAAGCCGTAAAATGAAACGGCAGCCCGACGAGAAAACTCATCAACATCATGCCGCCGATCGATCCGATGCCGAAAAGTGTGACGTAAAGCAATCCGACCGCCTTTGATTCGATGGTCGGTATGATCAAAAGCATCAGAGCGGCGCTTCCGGCAAGGCCGTGAACCATGCCTATCGCGAGAGGGCGCGGACTGAACGTAAATCCGTGATGTGTTTCTACGTCATCGGGAGAATGTCCGTGGATATGAGGATGTGCGTGAGCGTGTTCACCATGCTCATGTGTGTGAAAATGCAAATGACCGCCGTTTATAAGTTTTCTAATTACATTTAACCCAAGCAGCGTGAGCATCAGGCCTACACAGAACTCAAGCCGGCGTTCAGTTACTTCGCTGATCTGAAAATTTAGCAACAGAACAAAAATCGCAGCCACAAAAAGTGAGATCGTATGGCCTAATCCCCACAGGCCGCCGACCAGCGCCGAACTCCAAACGCTGCGCCGCTCCGAGACCATCGTCGAAACTGCCGCGAGGTGATCCGCCTCGGTCGCATGCTTGAGGCCGAGCAAAAATCCAAGTCCGAGTATCGCAAATGTCGGTGCCGCTGCAAGTAAAATCGTAAATTCGTTCATATTCTAACCCAGCGCGTTATAACAGATCACCGCTCCGACAGACGCTACGACAAAGGCGCTGAACACCGGAAGGGCTTTGACCAGTTTACTATTCGACAATGCTGTTCCGCCAAAAGCTTTGCCGATATATAAAAAGGCCAGGCCGATAGCTGTGAGAGTCGCAGCCAAACCAAAACTAAAAGCAATCGTCAAAACCAGACCGTAACCGATCCGCCCAAGCGAAATTGCCGACAGCATCAGAACAAGTGCCGACGGGCAAGGCAGCAGTCCGCCCGAAATGCCGAGTGCAAGCAGGCTGCTCCACGACAGTTTTTCCGGCGGCGCATGACTGTGCTCGACCCCGCCGTGCGTGTGCGTCAAGCCGTCATGCGAGTGCTCAATTTCACCGTCATGGTCATCGTGATGATGATGCTCGTGTTGAGTAATTACGGCCTTGTTCCAGCCAAAAAGTGTAAATAAACGGTCCTTAAAAAGCGAAATTCCTATAAAGAAAACTAACAGTCCCGAAACAAAACCCAAAAAAGGCATCAGCCGTTCCGGCAATATGTAATTAGATGCAAACAGTGTTATCAGGCCGAGCGCAAAAACTCCAAGTGTGTGTGTAACCGTGACGGTCAAACCTAGAAATACTGCATGCTTTACCGTTCCTTTAGAGCCGACCAGATATGCACCGACAACAGTTTTCCCATGGCCCGGCGACATCGCATGTATCGCTCCCAGCCCGAATGCGAGCAAAAGGCCGAACAGGGCGATTGCAGGAGTGATCTCCGGCACTGAGATCAATGCGGCGAGCCTGTCAGTTTGTGCAGTTTTTACAGGATTGCCGTCACGTCCGGTTAAAAGTTTTGCGTTTGCCGGAATTGCACCCGTTGTAAACGAGAATTCCGCAGAGCGTTCCGATAGTGGCGAAGACAAAAGATCTTTCGGATAAGCTCTCAATTCGTCCGACAAGCTACTCACATAGACCGAACTGTCATATGCATTAACACCCGCGGATGTGGCTGCGACAATTTCACGCCAACCGATGCGCTCAGGATAAGCGTTGTTTTGAAATAGGATTTTGCCCGATGAATGTGGTTCGGAAAACTTTGATACTAAATTCCATTCGAGCCTCAGCGTCGGTAAATTGCCTTCTCCGGCAACGCTGGTGATCTTTTTATCGAGGATCTCTAACCTTAAAGCATCATCGTCGATCTTTAACGACAGTTTGGACAAATAGCCGCCAGACAGATCAGATTGATATTTTTCCAATTCACTCTCGGACAAATTTCCATCTTTATCTATATCTATTACACCAAACACCTGAAAGGTCGGTATCTCGGCGAAATCCAGTATCTGATGGATCTTGATCTCCGACTGTGAAACCTCGATCCGTGAAAATTGATTAACGCTAAAATTGCCGAGCGGGTGAGCGGACAATATATTAGCCATGCCAAGCAGCAAAAAAACAAGCAAAATTTGTATTCCCTTTGGCATCATTTAGCTTTTTTGCCTGAGCTTTTGTAGAGTCTGTTTTGCGTTTTCGCTTTGTATGAGATCGAATGCGGGATTGAGTTTTAGGGCTGCGGTGATTAGCCGAATCGCTTCGCCCCGGTTTCCGAGGTCTTTTTCGATCATTCCGGCATGATAGAGAATTCGGGCGTCATTCGA
Organism: Chloracidobacterium sp.; assembly: GCA_031376085.1. Classification (GTDB taxonomy): domain Bacteria; phylum Acidobacteriota; class Blastocatellia; order Pyrinomonadales; family Pyrinomonadaceae; genus OLB17. The sequence goes on along the minus strand of JANMDA010000240.1, from coordinate 19 downwards.
TTTGATGCGCATCGCTTTG
>JANMDA010000225.1:0-12800 GCA_031376085.1 Chloracidobacterium sp. | reverse complement strand
CTCGGCTCGACGCCATGTGTCGTGTCATCGAGTATCGTGGACCGGACGAGCAGGGGACTGCCGTCGTGGGCCGCGCAGCGATGGGCATGCGGCGGCTGTCGATCATTGATCTTGCTACGGGACAGCAGCCTATCTTTAACGGCGAACGCACAAAGCTAATTGTATTCAACGGCGAGATCTACAACTATCGCGAACTAAAAAAAGACCTCGAATCTCGCGGCTACAAATTCAAAACCAACTCCGATACGGAGACGATCATTCATGCTTACGAAGAATTTGGCGAGGATTGTGTACTGCATTTGCGCGGCATGTTTGCGTTTGCGATTTGGGACGTTGTGGAACAGAGTCTTTTTTTAGCACGTGATCGCGTGGGCAAAAAGCCGCTGTTTTACACTTTGACGAATGACGGCGAGTTCGTTTTTGGCTCGGAGATGAAGGTGCTACTTGAGCACGGCGGTGTCGCGCGCGAGATAGATCACGGAGCACTTGATTCGTATCTGACATTCGGCTATGTGCCGGAAGAACTTTGCATTTTTAAAGGCGTCAAGAAACTTGAACCGGGACATTATCTCACGTTCAAAAATGGCGAGATCAGGGCTGAGAAATATTGGGATTTCGAGTTTTCAGGATCTTTACTTACAGAAAGTGAAGATGAGATCGCCGCCGATCTGTACAGCAAATTGCGTGACGCTGTAGGAGTCAGGCTGATCTCGGAAGTGCCGCTGGGGGCATTTCTTTCTGGTGGCGTAGATTCAAGCGCCATTGTCGGACTGATGTCGCAGATCATGGACCAGCCAGTCAAGACGTTTTCTATCGGGTTTAATGAAGACAGTTTTGATGAGCTAAAATATGCACGCCTTGCAGCCGGTCATTTCAAGACTGATCATCACGAATTTATTCTCACGCCGGATTTTGTCGATGTCATCGATGATCTCGTATGGCATTTTGACGAGCCTTTTGCCGATTCGTCTGCGTTGCCAACGTATATGGTCTCGAAATTGGCCCGCGAACATGTCACGGTTGTTTTATCAGGTGATGGTGGCGATGAGCTTTTTGGCGGCTATACACGATACGTCACCGACCAGAACCGCAGCGGTCTCGAAAGTCTTCCACATGCGGTTAGGGAAAAGTTGCTTCGTCCGTTGAGCGAGGCCTTACCTCACGGTGCCCTTGGGAAAAATTATCTTTTCAATATCTCGCTTGATGCCGCAGGACGTTATATCGACAGCATTTCGCACTTTAACGGGCCGCGAAAGCGCAAATTGTATTCGAAAGAGATCAGGACGAAAATGAACGGCAGTTTCGAGCGCGGCGAAAAACTATTCCGTCAGATCGCGGGCAGCGTGGCGACGGATGAGCAGCTCGAAAATCTGCTGTATTTGGACAGCAAGACTTATCTGCCGAGCGATATTCTGACCAAGGTAGATCGAATGAGTATGGCGTCATCGCTTGAGACGAGAAGCCCGCTGCTCGATCACGAATTGATCGAGTATGTGACTCGGATCCCGTCCTCGATGAAGCTGAAGGGCAGGGAAACGAAATATATTTTTAAGAAAGCGATCAGCGGACTAGTGCCTCGCGAAATACTCCATCGCGAAAAACAGGGCTTTGGCGTGCCCATAAACGAATGGATTAATTTACAGTTGAAGGATCGAATTACTAGTGACCTTTCCGACAGCCGTTCTAAGGGACGCGGATATTTTGAACCGAAATATGTCAGCCTGCTTCTCGACGAACACGCTCGCAGCCGACGTGATCATTCTCACGCTTTGTGGTCGCTCTGGATGCTCGAACTTTGGCACCGACGATATATTGATGGCACTGCGTAAGACTTTTCGCAATACCGGATAATTGATAGATGACCTCAAACGATCCATCATTTCTGACGAAACTCCAATGGAATCTGCCATGGCTCGCGCGGTATCCGTTTTCGCGCGCAGCGTCGTTTCTTGAACAGACGGCGTTTGAGAAAAAACATATTATCTTTACCATCGCCAACCATTTCGAACCAGCCTGGAGCCTTAATGGAATGCTCGATCACAAGGCGCAGATGAAGCGGCTGAAGGCTTATCACACGGTGGCGAGGGAAACTGGTGAGGCCGTGCGCGATGCTGACGGCACGCGCTTTCGCCACACTAATTTTTATCCGGCGGAACAATACCATCCTGAAATTCTCGACCTAATGGCCGAGATGCAGGCCGAAGGTCTGGGCGAAGTCGAAGTGCATCTTCATCACGGCGTCGAACGGCCCGATACGGCTGAAAATCTGCGGCAAACGCTCGTCGATTTTCGCGATACGCTCGCCAAAAAGCATAAATGCCTCTCGAAAACGGAGGGCAGCAACACACCGATGTACGCATTCGTCCACGGTAATCTTGCTCTTGCAAATTCATGCGGCGGACGTTTTTGCGGCGTCGACAACGAAATGGAAATCCTGCGAGACACGGGCTGCTATGCCGATATGACTCTGCCGTCGGCTCCGGATCAGTCGCAAGTGGCAGTTATCAATCAGGTGTATGAATGTGCCCTGCCGATGAATGGATCGGCACCTCACCGACGTGGAAACCGCCTCGCCGCAAATGGAAAACAACCACAATTACCACTTATATTTACAGGACCGCTTGTCTTTAACTGGACGCGGCGGATCAGCGGCTTACCCGTGCCGAGGATCGATGACGGGGCACTAGCCGCAAATCAACCGTTCGACAACGCAAGGTTTAACCGGTGGAGATCGGCGAACGTTACCGTTAAGGGCAAATCAGAGTGGGTGTTTGTAAAACTATATTGCCATGGTTTTTTTGATCAGGATCAGTCCGTTTGTATCGGTGAAGATGCGAGACGCTTTTTTGGAAATATTGTTGAGGCATCGGAAAAAACAGGAGCCTACAAGGTGCATTTTGCTACCGCGCGAGAAGCATTTAACGTCGCCCTCGCCGCAATCGACGGCAAAAGCGGCGATCCGAATGCTTTCAGAGATTATAGACTTAGATCTATAATGCAAAATTCCTCTAAATAGGAATATACAATAGGTGTAATATGGCAGTTGAGATAATGGGTAATCCATTAGGAAAAGTGAAGCAAATGCGAAGTCTGGATGAGATACTGACACGCGGTGGCCAGGCTTTTTCTGTCTTTCGCGAGCAGCGTCTTGGCGGCATGGATCTTCCGTCAGATGAAGAATTTGTCCGGCTTATCGATGCAGAGCAGTTTGGAAAGGCGCCGATAATTGCTGAAAGCCTCTGGCAGAAGTTCTTCAAGAACGGCGAAGAGCATTTTTTCGCACCGTTTAGCGACGCCAAAAACTCAACCACATTGTTCAGGGGAATTTTTGGCGACAGGTTGACGCACAAATTTATCGACGCTTCTGAGAGAATTGCCGATGGCAGGATCGATCTTCTTGGTTTCAAAGATCTCGATATTGGGATCGAAGTTGACTGGCATCGCGAACCGCTTTCGGGAAAGCAGTCACCGTTAAAACATTGGAAAGAATTCGACGATCTCGACACTACCGAAACCGGAGATAAAAAGATCATTTGGGAACTCAACCGGCATCAGCATTTTTTCACGCTCGGCTTTGCCTACTGTTTGACTGGAGACGAGCGGTTTGCGGCGGTTTTTGTCAGCCATCTGGATTCATGGATTGAGCAAAATCCTCCGGGAATGGGCATCAACTGGTCGAGCAGCCTTGAGGTTTCTTTTCGATCAATCTCATGGATATGGGCATTTCATTTCTTTAGAGATTCCGAGCACTTCACGCCGGAGCTTTTCAAAAACGCACTCAAGTATCTCCATTTGGAGGGCCGTCATATCGAGCAATACTTGTCAAAATATTACAGTCCCAATACCCATCTTACCGGCGAAGCGCTTGGGCTTTATTATCTCGGCACGCAGCTGCCGTTTTTTAACAGGGCGAAGGATTGGCGAAAACTCGGCGAAGATATTCTGATCTCAGAGATCGAAAAACAGATATTGCCGGACGGCGTCTATTTCGAACAGAGCACATGGTACCAGCGTTACACCGTTGATTTTTTATCTCAGTTCGCCGTTCTAAGGTCGCTTTCGAATGAATCTAAACCGGTGTCGGCGTTAGCCGCATTTGAGAATCGCCACGAGAGGGCATTTGATTTTCTGGCCCACATTACGCTGCCCGACGGACGCACACCGCTCATCGGAGACGATGACGGCGGGAGATCGTTGCCGCTGACCAATGCTGAAACGGATGATTTTCGCGGCTCGCTTGCGGTGGGTGCTGCTATGTTTGAGCGTGGCGACCTTAAGTATATCGCCGGGCGACCTAGTGAAGAGATTTTCTGGTTACTCGGCATTGACGGAATAAAAGGATTCGAGGATATCGATCAAACGGAACCGGAGAAGACATCGAAAGATTTTGCAGACGGCGGTTATTGCGTTATGCGTGACGGTTATGACGAAAGCGACAATTATCTGATAGTCGATTGCGGCGAAGTCGGATCTCTATCCGGTGGACACGGCCACGCGGACGCGCTTTCGATCGAGCTTGCGATACAGGGCAAAACCTTGTTCGTTGATCCCGGAACCTATACATACCACGAATCGCGCGATCTGCGCGATCATTTTCGATCGAGTAGTGCTCACAATACGGTGACAGTCGATGGCCGTTCTTCGTCGGAGCCGGGCAGCACTTTTGGTTGGAAAACACGCGCTGAATGCCAGAGAAAGGCGTGGATTTCCGAGGAGCGTTTTGACTTTTTCGAAGGCTCGCATAACGGGTACGAGCGGCTTGTCCATGGCGCGACTCACACGCGGAGCATTTTGTTTCTCAAGGGCGATTACTGGATAATGCGCGACCTCGTCGAAACGACCGGCGAGCACGTTTTTGCTCTCAACTTTCACTACAGTCCTGATATAGAGCCGCAGATCGCGGAAAATGGCGGCTGGGTTGGCGACGATATTCACCGCATGTTCACATTCGGCGACTTTGGCGCCTGGCGTCAAAATGAAAGCTGCGTTTCAAACAATCACGGCAAAAAAGTCCACGCTCCGTTTGTCAAATTTTTGTCGCGCGGATTTGGAACTCAGGAATTTTTCACATTTATTTTGCCGGTGACAAACGCTGCCCCGCCGCCGGAAGTACTCGAAGTTCCTGCACCAATGGGACGTGCATTTGTTATCAAATATGGTGGCTATACAGACGCATTTGTTTTTAACGAGATCGCCGGCCACCGTATCGAAACAGGCATGTTTGATTCGAATTTTCGATATTCGTGGGCACGTCTCCGCCAGGACGAATCTTTGCCGGACGAATTTGTTCTGATTGATGGCAATCGGCTCAGAATCGGTGAACATGAGATATTTGACGAGTCGGAAGTTCCATACGCTGCGGCTCGCCGGCTTGGCAACGAGCTTTACGTTAAGACGGACACAAAACGCCGCACGGTTTCACTGGGCCCTGCCGAACGACGCCAACGCGACCGCCGGCAGCCGTCGTCGGACCGCCGCGCTTCTAAGTGAAGAAAAGAGTCTTACAACTTATCGGCAGCTTTCATCAGGGCGGCTCCGAACGTCAGGCGCTAAACCTTGTAAGGCTTCTGAAAAACGAAGGCTCGTTCGATGTATTTGCTGCCGTCTTAAATAATGAAGGCGTTTTGCGAGACGAGATGGACGCAATTGGCATTGCCGATATACCTGAATTTCCGCTTACATCATTTTACAATGTAAAATTTGTCCGCCAAGTCCGGCGATGTGTTAAATACCTGCGCGACAACAAGATAGACCTTGTTCACACTCACGATTTCTATACAAATATCTTTGGGATCACTGCGGCACGGATCGCTGGCGTGCCGGGTCGTATAGCCTCAAAAAGAGAAACCGGCGGCATGCGTTCGGGCGGTCAAGAGATGGCCGAGAAGATCGCTTTTGGACAAGCAAATGCCATTGTCGCAAATTCTGCCGCCGTTCGCGAACATCTGATCGGACGCTCGATAATTTCTGAAAAAATCCATCTTATTTACAATGGCATTGATCTGGAGCGCTATAAAGCAGCTCAAAAATATCGGGTCGCCGTTTGCGAACAATTTAGTTTGCCCGTCCATGAGAATATACGTTTCGTCACAATGGTCGCGAATCTGCGACATGATGTAAAAAATGTTCCGATGCTGCTTCGTGCGGCAGAGCGAATCGTGGAAAGCCATTCCGATGTTCATTTTATTATTGCAGGTGAAGGGGAACTTGAGACGCAGTTGAAAGAGTCATCAAGACACTTAGGTATCTCCGAAAATGTTCATTTCATCGGCCGGTGCGATGACGTTTCGGCATTGCTGGGAATATCGTATGCGTGTGTGCTTACTTCGACCGCAGAAGGTTTTTCAAACTCAATCCTCGAATACATGGCTGCAGGAAAACCAGTGATAGCAACCAACGTCGGTGGAGCATCCGAGGCAATAATCGATGGCGAGACCGGTTTCATGGTTGCGTCTGACGACGACAAAGCATTGGTAGACCGCCTTATCGAATTGCTGGACGATGAAGACAAAGCCACCGCATTCGGTGCAAACGGAAGACGCGTGATTGGTGAAAAGTTTTCGCAGGAAGCTCAGCTTCGGGCTACTGTCGACTTATATAATTCTCTTTTGAAACAGAAATAATCAATGTCGCTTCGTGTTTTACAACTCGGCCCATATCCGCCACCCGAAGGCGGAATAAGCCGAAATATGCTTGCGATCCATGAAGAGTTGCTGGCACAAGGTCATAGCTGTTCGATAATTGCAACATCACAGAGCAGCTGTGTAGATAATGAAACAAATGTGTATCATCCGCGTTCGGCATTTGAATTACTGCGGCTGCTATCATCTCAGAAATATGACATCTTGCATCTGCATATTGGAGGCGATGTCAGCTCCCGCGTTCTGGCTCTTGCAGCAACGTGTGCTTTCTTTGGCCGAAACAAGAGCGTGCTAACGATTCATTCGGGTGCATATCCTTTAACAGACGAAGCTAAAAAAGCGTCGCCAAATTCGATTCGCGGAGGGATCTTTCGTAGGTTTTCAAGGATCATAGCAGTCAATGAAGCTATTGCCGATGTCTTTCGGCGATACGGCGTTTCGCCTGATCGGATAAAGATTATTTTGCCTTATTCGCTGAGACTGCCGAATGAAAACATCACGGTTCCAAAAGTACTTGCGGATTTTTGTGAAAGGCATTCGCCGATACTGCTTTCTGTCGGTGGCCTGGAAAAAGATTACGATCCGTTATTTCAGATTGATGCGATGAAGGATATCCTAGCCGAGTTTCCCAATGCAGGTTTGATGTTAGTCGGCGACGGATCGATGCGAAGCAAAGTTGAATCTGAGATCTCTGCAAGCGGATGTGCTGAAAACATCTTTCTTACTGGCAATATAGAACACGGTATAACGCTGCATCTGATTAATGATGCCGACATTCTTTTGCGGACAACGTTGTTTGATGGCGACGCGATATCTGTTCGCGAAGCTTTGTTTCTTGGTACATCCGTGATCGCGACCGATACACACTCTCGTCCAGAGGGAGTTTATCTGATCGGCATTGGTGACAAGAATGCTCTGGCTGAAGAGGTCAAAAAGGTCGTTGAAGCAAGGAATCAAGATCGGCCGCAACCTTTACCAGACAATGCAAATATCACCGAGATAGTAAACCTATACGAAGGAATGCATTGATTATTGATATCCACCATTCTGCGGCAAGAGGTCGCAGCCGATATTCTTCCCGTTTCTTCCCTTTCCCTTAAATTTGCTGCTTTGCCCCAAACGGAAATCTTTTGCTGACGGATCGAGGAAACCAATTTCACTGACTCCTGAAACCAATATATTTCCGGAAGGAAAAGCATAATCACCAGGAGAAACTTCATTGAGATTTATAAAGATGTTGTTTTGAAACATAGCTCGTGCGCTGTCTGATTCCATATCAACATGGCCGTGAATGCCGTAATTGCCGTGTCCGGTTATATTGTCGCGAAATACAAAGTTCCTTGGCAAAGTGGCGTAAAACGTAGTGATATTGCCGCTGTTAAAGACCGTATTGTTGGCGATGCTCACATCCTCACCATCTGCGATCTGGATAAAATAGCCGGAGCCTTCAAATCCGTTTCCCCCGGCCAGATTTAGAAAGAGATTATTCTCAATGGTCAGTCGTTTTAATGTCTGGCTTGGATAGGTATCGTCCTTGCCCAAAATATTTATGCCTTCGCCGGCTCGGTCGATTATGTTGTCTTTAATAACAACGTCTTCGATCGTCGAAAAAGGAGCGCCGTTATCCTGATTGCGAACTGTGATGCGAAAAGCCGAGCCTTTCCAATTATTTGTAAGTAAATTGTTGATGAACTGCACGCGTTTGGCATTTTTGAGTTCGAAAAGCGTTTTAACCGTAGCTTTTCCGTTCCATTCCGCAGGTTTGTTGAGATGATTTCCACGCACCTCAATATCGATTGGAATCATATCGGCGGAATCAGGGTCAGCACCGCCGAACATGATATTTTCCGCACCGCCCTCGATGTAATTATTGATGACATGCACATTTCTTGTGCCTGTCCATCCGCAAATACCTTGGGCTTCTTCGCCGGGATACCCAAAGCCTTCGAAATAGCTGTTTTTGATCGTAGTACTTGCGCTGTTGAGAGCAACGCCGCGACGGACGACGCCGGTCTTGTAAGGATGAAAATACGAACGGTCGATCTCGATGTCGTGCGGCAGTTTGGCGGTCTGTGATTCGCCCGAGCCGAGCGTGACAAGGCCGTAATTGTAAAAGGAACTCGCCGCCGTGAATTCGATACCTATAAAGCGATAATGATTTGCACCATTTGCGGCTGAGACAGCGGGACGGCCCAAAATTCCGGCAACGATCGTTGCCATTGACGCTTTTTGATCTGGACGGACACGCTTGTCGGGCGGCAGATCGGCGACTACAGAAGATTGAATTGTGACGAAGTCGGTCAGCGGCTTATTCGGAAGACTTATAGTTCCTGAATACACAGCTCCTGCCTGAAGCTCGACAATGTCACCGCTTTCTGCTTTTTCAATTGCAGCCTGGACGTTACCGCCCGGCGGGACTTTGATAATCTTCTTTCCACCGTTAGCGACGATCACAGATTGCGGGCCAATAATGCCTAGCCTGCCCGAATACATGTCATATCCGAGAATTGAAGCCGCGACGATCAGAATTGCCGCAGATACCAATATCCATGGCTGCACGGTTAAGCGAAGCCCATGATGGACAGTTTTATTTCTAACCTGGACCGGATTTACCGCCATTACATTTACCATAAACGCCTACATGGCTATAAACGACTAAAGATAGTTGAAATCCACTCTAAGCCGTAGAGAAAAATCTGTAAAAATGGGCTGATTCCCACTTTCTTAAGCCGTATGTGTGGTATCAGCGGCATAGCATTTTCCCCACTCTCCGGCCGGCAAGTAGATAAAGCGAAACTCGTGCAGATGCGCGATATTTTGCATCATCGCGGGCCTGACGATGGAGGTGTGTTCGTCGATGGAAATATCGGTCTCGCTCACCGCAGGCTGAGTATTGTCGATGTAGCACACGGTGCGCAGCCTATGTTCAATGGCGACCGTTCGTGTGGAATCGTCTACAACGGCGAGGTTTACAATCATGCGGACTATCGTAATGAACTTACCGCAAAAGGCTACGAATTTCAGAACCGAAGCGATACCGAAACCATTCTTCAACTCTACAAAGAGTATGGCCGCGACTGCGTCGATCATTTACGCGGCATGTTCGCGTTTGCGATCTGGGATAAGAGTAAACATGAGTTGTTTCTCGCCCGCGACCGCTTTGGCGTAAAGCCGCTGTATTACGTCCACGATAATGACGGTAATCTTTTTTTTGCATCCGAGATAAAAGCACTTCTCGAAATAGGAGCGGTAAAGCCTGATGTCAACTTCAATGCACTGCCCGACCAATTTGCTAACCACGGCACAAGCGGCGACGAAACTCTCTTTCAGGGTGTAAAACGCCTGCTACCCGGCCACACACTGACTTGGTGCAATGGCCGCATCGATATTCGCGAATTTTGGGACTTGAGTTTTGAACCGAAGCACGAGGATCGGAGCGACGCGGAATATATCGAAGAATGGCGCGATCTTTTTAGACAATCAGTCAAACTGCGGTTAATGGCAGACGTACCGCTCGGAATGTTTCTATCGGGCGGCATCGATTCCTCGTCTATCGCCGCGATGATGTCTACGATGGTAAATGAGCCGATCAAGACATTCTCCGTTGGGTTTCGCGAACGCGAGGCAAACGAACTTGATTATGCGCGACTCGTCGCAAAGAAATTCGGCACAGATCATCACGAGATAACTATCACGCCCGAGCAGTTTTTTGAGACATTGCCAAATCTCGTTTGGCACGAGGACGAGCCGATCGGTTTTGTTGCTTCGGTGCCGCTTTATTTTGTGTCGAAGCTAGCCCAGCAGCATGTAAAAGTTGTTCTTACCGGAGAAGGTGCTGATGAGACTCTGGCAGGCTATGGCCGTTATCAGAAAGCAATGACGTTGCTGAATTATGGTGAAAAATATGAGAGCATAACGCCATCCTTTCTTCGCGACGCGGTTCGCGGGGGCGTGGCAACGCTGCCTGGAGCTTTGAATCGCAAGCTGAATCGCACTTTTCTCTCGCGTGAAACTGACATTGAAAGTTTATTTTTTGACAACTTTGCCGTTTTTCCGCAGGCGATGCAAAAGAGCCTTTTCAAACGCGAAACACGCGAGAAATTTCAAAGTAAAAACCCGTATGTGGGGCAGAATAGCTGGCTCGATAAATGCGATGCCGATGACATGCTCGACAAACTGCTTTATGCCGATACCAAAACATATCTTCACGAGCTATTGATGAAACAGGACCAGATGTCGATGGCGGCGTCGATCGAGAGTCGCGTGCCTTTTCTCGATCACAAACTCGTCGAATTTACTGCAAGAATGCCGCGTGAGATGAAGATGCGCGGAGGCACAACTAAATGGATACTGCGCGAAGCGATGAAAGGTATTTTGCCCGCCGAAATTCTCAACCGTCCGAAGATGGGTTTTCCAGTACCGATCGGGCAATGGTTTCGCGGCGAGTTCAAACATATTATTGATGAATATGTACTCGGCAAGCGCACCCTTGATCGCAGTATTTTTAACGCGGATTATTTACGTTCGCTGGTAGTAAAACATAACGCAGGAGAGAATCACGATGAACGTCTCTGGTCGCTTGTAAATTTTGAGATCTGGCAGCGTCGGTTTATTGATGGGGAGGTGAACTCGTGAAGAATATTGTTCTGACATCTATGCCCGACAGCGATCTCGCCGCAAAATGGAATGCATTTCTCACAGACGCACCATTAGTGACGCATTACGTCACTCCCAACTATTTCACGGACCCTTATGTTCGCGGCGAACGGTTTGCTGTGCTAGCTGTTGAAGATGATGGTCAGATTGCGGCTGTCGTTACCGGCATCTTCGATACCACAAAGATCGTGTCTGGGTTGTTTTCCCGTCCGCAAATGGTTTTCCGCAATGGAGTCGACTGTGATGCCGCAATTGCCGGTCTGCATGAGGGCTTGCATCAACTTTGTGATGCACCACAGTCTATTGAACTTTATGCCTGGCAGGAATCACCCCAATTCGTTGATTACAGAATGCAAATGCGTCCGAGTAAAGATGAAACATCCGTCGTTATGATCGATCTTTCATTTGGTGCCGACGCGATATTTGCAAAGTTCTCACAAACACGTCGTAACGAGTTAAGGAAAGCGATCAAACAAGATCTGATCGAAATCAAAGAAGTCGAAACTGCGACAGAACTTTTCGAACTCTATAAAATATCCTGCGATTGGAACGCCAGAAAGGGCATTTCGGCAGATACATTTGAGAGGATGCAGACGGCCGCCAGCCAGCGCGAAAATAGGCGTATTTTTATCGCCAAAATGAATGGGAAAGTTATAGCGGGCAGTTTTTATCGTTTTGCGCCGGGTGGTGTAGTCGAATATGCGGCGAATTTTTCGATGCCCGAATATTACAAACTGCGGCCTAACGATCTGATCGGCTGGCGTGTGATAGAATGGGCATGCAAGTCCGGTTTCTCACACTTCAGCATGGGCGGCTCGCATCTTTTCCTACGGCGTTTCGGAGGCGAGATCATCACCACATATCGATATAAATGCGATCAAGGCAGATTTTATTTACATGACCTAAGGGAAAGCGTTCGCGAATTCGGAACGGAGGCATATCGAAGACTGCCAAAAAAAATACGCGTCAACGTGCGAAAGGTATTTGCAGGATAATTGATGACGACAACAGCCGAAATAGAAATAATCAGCGCCGCCGCAGCGAGCAATGAACTGCGTGGCCGCGATATTCTCTGTTTTGCGAACGACTGGTCGGGAGATCCGCTGTCAAAAACGCATCTGATGCGCGTGTTGGCAAAGGACAATCGTATTCTGTGGATCAACGCGATCGCAAACCGAATGCCGACGACGTCGCCGAAAGACGTATCGCGTATCTACAAGAAATTAAAAGCATTCACTGAGCCGATACACAAGGTCGAGCCAAACATTTTTGTGCTCAATCCGCTCGCCTTTCCTTCTTACGGCAACGAATTGATCCTCGAAATTAATCAAAGATTTCTCGCGGGGCAGATCAAAAAAGCTATGCGGCGGCTGCAGTTTGAGAACGTTGTCAACATGGTTTTCAATCCGGCTGCCGGTATGATCGCAGGGCAGATGGGCGAGAGCAAAGTGATCTATTACTGCGTCGATGAATACACCGCCTTTACCGGAGCATCACGCGGTT
>JANMDA010000206.1:0-3700 GCA_031376085.1 Chloracidobacterium sp. | reverse complement strand
TATCTGCTCACCTCAGGCCCGATACCGCCAAATCCGGCCGAGCTAATCGGTTCCGAGCAAATGGCGACGTTGCTCAGGATGCTGCAAAATCGGTTCACGCATATAGTAGTTGATTCGCCGCCGATCGCGTCGTTCACGGATGGCGTTTTGATCGCTTCGATGGTCGATGGCGTAATACTTGTAGTTCATGCAGGCAAAAGCTCTAAGCAGGTCGTTCGCCGGTCGCGTCAGTTACTGAATGAGATCGGAGCAAAAGTCTTCGGCGTCGTTTTAAATAACGTCAATCTCAATTCTCAGGATAATTATTATCATTATCAAAGCTATTACCACACAGACAATTATCGCAGCGACGAACAACACTAAACCATCATTTTTTTAATGGGCAGTATGAACGAACAAACCAAAGTTCTGGTCACCGGCGCGGGTGGATTTATCGGCAGCCATCTTGTGACCTATCTGAAAGCAAAAGGTTATTGGGTACGCGGCGTTGATCTGAAAATGCCGGAGTTTAGCGAAACCGATGCCGACGAATTTGAGATCCTAGATCTCAGGCGCTGGGAAAATTGCCTTATAGCCACTGAAAATGTTGATGAGGTTTATGCACTTGCGGCCGATATGGGTGGCATGGGTTTTATCTCGTGCCATCACGCACAGATCCTTTACAACAATTCGCTAATCAATCTGCACACGCTCGAAGCCGCCCGCGAAAATAATGTTCGCCGGTATCTTTACACCAGTTCAGCTTGCATTTATCCGGAACACCTTCAAGAAGACACAAACGTCACGCCGCTCAAGGAAGCGGATGCCTATCCGGCATTTCCACAAGATGCATACGGCTGGGAAAAACTCGTCTCCGAGCGTTTGTGCATGCACTACACCGAAGATTATGGCATCGAGACGCGCACCGTGCGGTTTCACAATATCTTTGGCGAAAAAGGCACTTGGGAAGGCGGCCGCGAAAAGGCACCCGCTGCTCTCAGCCGAAAGATAGCGATCGCTAAGCTGACGGGCAATAATGAAATAGAAATTTGGGGCGACGGCGAACAAACAAGATCATTCTGTTATATAGATGATTGCGTGGAGGGAATTTACCGTCTGATGCGATCTGATTTTTCGCAACCGTTGAATCTAGGCCAGGACCGCATGGTCTCGATAAATCAACTTGCAGATATCATCGCCGATATCGCTGATGTGCCGATTGTCAAGAAACATGTAGACGGACCGCAGGGTGTGCGGGGACGAAATTCCGACAATTCAAAGCTCAAAGAGGTCCTCGGCTGGGAGCCGGAAATTTCACTCGAAACGGGCCTTGGAACGACATATGAATGGATCGAAACTCAGGTGAGTCAAAGTCTCGCTCCAAAGCACGAAGCCGCGAAACAAAATTCATAACCGACAACTTCTGATGACAAAAGATCTCTGCAAGGTGGCACTTGTGATACCCGTGCACAACCGGCGGGATACGACACTGCAATGTCTGCGAAGTCTTGCGAGGATCGATTCTACAGGTCTTGACGTTAAATTATTTATCGTTGATGACGGTTCGACCGACGACACGTCGGCCGCTATTCATGAAGCTTTTCCAGAAGTTGTATTGCTTACAGGTGATGGGTCGCTGCATTATGCCGCCGGGACTAATTTTGGAATAAAAGAAGCACTAAAATGGAAGCCGCATTTCTTTGTTCTGATGAACGACGATGCCGTCTGCCACGATCAATTTTTACAACGCCTCATTAATACTGCCAGATCTAAACCTCGTTCGGTTGTTGGAGCGTTGCTGCTACTCTGGGACGAGCCGCATCGTGTTTTTCAGGTTGACCTGAAATGGAACACATGGAAAGGCGGATGGCAGCACCCAACGGAAATGACCGCCTTCGATTTTCCGAAAGAGCCTTTTGACGTCGAGTGTTTAGTAGGCAACTGTGTCCTTCTTCCTGTCGAAGCAGTGAAGGAATGCGGACTGATGGACGAAGAACGATTTCCTCTTGGGTGGGGCGACGCTCAATATTTTATGCGGATGCGCAAAAAAGGTTGGCGTTTGATTCTCGACCCGACTGCCCTTGTATGGTGCGAACCAAATACCTATCCGCTACCATTGCACACGCTGCCGGTTCGCAAAATGCTAAATGTCTTGTTTCTTGACAAAAGACATCCTGCAAATCTTCAGCGACAATTCATCGCTCGATGGGAATCTGCTCCGCAAGCATCTCTTGGTTTGCTGGCGTTTGTTGTTTATTGTGTTCGTTTGATTTGGAAAACCTGTCGATACGGAATTCAAGAAATTCTGCGACGGTCGGATCGCTGACCACTCACGAAAGAATATGCGTCAGATCATATACGCTTGGAACTATCGCGAATGGGGCGGTGCCCAAATATATTTTATGTCTCTGATGAAGGAGGCAAAAAGATCATATGCTGTCACCGCTTTGATTCCTGCTGACTCCGAACTAAAGATACTGCAATATCTAAAGTCGCTGGAGATTCCGATAGAATTTCTGCTGCACGAATCACCGTCGAAAACACGCAATGGTTTGATCGGGAAATTTACAAAGCGAATTGCCATTTTGCGCTCAGAAAACCGACTGGTTCGCGACATTCTGGCCCGCAACAATTTAGCAGAAACAATAGTTCATATCGATCTCGGTTTTTGGCAGTCGTTTATATCGCTCGTCAGGCTTTGCATGAAAACAAATGTTTTCATGACCGTGCATACCGGTTTACCGAATTACACAGGCTGGCGAAAATGGCGGTGGATGATAAAAGGAAAAATCCTCAGCCGATTTTCAAGCTTTCACCTTCTCGCTTCAAATCAAGAGGCAAAAGACAGCTTGAAACAATATATCGAACTGGATAAGTTCCGGCAGGTTGAGGTCACTTATTCAGGTATCGATCCAGATGAAATAACCAACGTAAAAAAAAATCTACCTGCGAAAACCGAAATTTTGAAACGATACCGATTGGCTGAGAACACACCTATAATAATGACGGTCGGGCAATTTATCGAACGCAAAGGCTGTTGGGTTTTACTGGAAAGCTTGAAGCAGTTAAATGGTGCAGGCATAGATTTTCTCTTTGTGTGGCTTTCGACAACGTTTCCGGGCGCAGAAACTCTAAAGAGGATCGAGACTTACGGCCTCGGCGATTCATTTCGTTTAATGGACGCAGAAGAGATCGGCCAAACGCGCGACGACCTGTTAACGCTTCTCAGTGCCGCTGACATTTTCATTTTAGCCAGCTTTCAGGAAGGCTTGCCAATCGCCCTTATCGAGGCAATGGCGCTCGAACTGCCGTGTATCGCAACAAACGTTAACGCAATACCTGAGGCTCTTATAAATGGTAAGACTGGAATCCTCGTTCAGCCGAATGATTCGATTCAACTCCTCAACGAGATCGCATCACTATTGAATAGCCCGCAGCAGAGAGAAATTCTCGGTGCCGAAGCAAAAAAGATCGCATTCGAAAAATTCAATTCGAAAATCACTGCCGAGCGAACTATGAAACTCTACGATGAAGTGTGGCAAACACCGGCGTAGCAATGTAAAATCGTTCATTGGTCTTATTTTATGAAGGTTGTCATTTTATGCGGCGGGCAGGGAACTCGACTGCGTGAACAAACCGGAGTCATGCCAAAACCGATGGTCGAGATCGGCGGTAAACCCATCCTGTGGCATATAATGAAGACCTATTCGCATTTTGGCCT
>JANMDA010000191.1:0-5009 GCA_031376085.1 Chloracidobacterium sp. | reverse complement strand
TTGTGGCTCGGTCTTGCACGTGATTCAACTCCACTTCCATCGCCCAATAGATGTGTTTCATTGATTAAAATACCTTTTGGGTCATAGGTATATAGTGTGCTGTCATTATAGCGAGTACCGTTATCAGTAAAAACAGTTTCTTTCACCTTGTTTCCAGACGGGTCGTAGGAATAGGTTCTTCGGTTCGAAAGCGTTCCGTTATTTCCATAAACTAATTCCAAAATCAGAAACCCGTTATCGTCGAAATCAGGTTTGTATTTGAAGTCAAAACTATTGTCAATCGGATTTTTTGGCCCTTCGTTTTCCATTTTACGAGCTGGAGGTGGTGGCGGATCGTTAGTAGCATTAGGCGTGCTCAATCTTTCGTTTTTGGAAAAAATTTCTCCGCCACTTTCCCACGTGATATTCTTTATAGCTGTTATCCCATTTACTAAACTTACATAACCAGTCTTATTACCGACCTCATCGTAAGTAGTTACTATGTAAATTTCTCCTTTTTTCCTAATAATTTTTCCAGATTCATCAAATATTGCGTCATCAAAACTAACAGTTTTGACTTTTCCTTTCAGTCCTTCGAACCGTGCAGCAGACATTTTTGGTTTTGACTGTGCACAAACAGATATTGAAAAAATGCCTACAATCAGGCCTGTTAATAAAGTTAGTTTCATCATCGTTTTATTTCAGTGACCTTAGCTGGAATCGCTCGAAGTCCCAACCCGCAGTTTTTGCTCCGGCTTGATAGGCACTTTCCAGAAATTCGAGCACTGCTTCTCGTGGATTATCCACATTTCGCACATCGTCATACATCAGTAAAGCCATCGCGCCGTCGGGCGTCCATTTAGCGGCATCGGGGCGTAGCGGCTCTTCTTCAAGGCCGTCGGGTTTTGGAGCCGTATATGAATAAAATGCCGGAGCGGCGACGCTGTTTGGTTTGTCGTCACCAAACCAGAAACCGAAGCTGATCACTTCGTGTGAATAGGCTTCGCGTGTGACCATGTTTGCTTCGGGCATAGGTGGAGCTGCCTTGCCAGAAAATCGCGTCAGGGCAAGGTCAAAGCTGTGCCAGAAAAAATGGACGGGTGTCGATTTGCCGGTAAAGCGGCCGCGAAATGCTTCAAAAATATCATCGACCGCGACAAGTATCTTGTGAAAACGCTCGACGTATTCCTTGTCGTATGATTTGTTCTCGTGATCTTCGGCAAACGGCGTTGTTGACGGCGCTTCGTAAGGTAAAGCTTTGATCTCAGGTTTTATACCTAGCTTTGCGAGGTTTGCAAAAACACTGGCGTAAAAATCGGCGACCGTCAGGCCGTCATACAAAGCAAAATCCTCGTAACGGCCATCGCTCGTTTTGATCTTGAGTGCGTGTTCGCAAAAGTCGAACTCGATCTCAAAATTGCCGCCCTCATATGGTATCGTCCGCGTCGAAACCCCTCGCGGAGTCACATACAACGGCACATGCCACCAGTGGTTGACACGCGGGTGTGTGCAAAGCCGTATCTTGCCGACGATCTGCAAAAACAAATGCAGTGTGTTCTTGGTCGGCCGCCATGCATCAAGCGACATTTCGGGGAAGTGGAACATGATTTTTTCCCGCGAAACACGCGAAACACACGAAAAAGAATAGCAGAGATTAGAGGTCTGTCCTTGTCTTCATTTCGCGTCTTTTCGCGTGTTTCGCGGGCAAACTCCTATTTTGCCTTTTCTTCTATCGCGAGAATGTCGCCCTTGGTGAAAAGATATGTTTTCATATGCTCGTCGACCTTTTTATTATTTCGCCGCAGCCATTCGAGCGCCATCACGGCGTGCTCGATCTCCTCGTCGCGGTTGTGCTCGAGTATTTTCTTTAGCTGCTTATCGCTCGTCTGCTCGGCCCGCTGGTTGTACCAATCGACCGCCTCAAGCTCTTCCTGAACCGATTTTATCGCGCGTGAAAAATTGCGCGACGCTTCGCTCATTTTGTCGTAATCTTCATGCCATTCTGCACTTGTTGCCATTTTGATCCCCTTTTTATTTGCAGATTATATTACTTTCCGCTCTATTAAATCACATTTGCCTATTTGATTGACTTTGGAGCCGACACTGTCTTATAGTAATCGAACTCAATAAAGTAATCGGAAAAAGAGAAAAAATGATCCACTGCTTCAAATGCGGGGCCGATCTGCCGGACAATATGGCCTATTGTCTGCATTGCGGATCTTCACTTGATAAAGGCCCGTCGACGGCATTTAGTGCTACAGGATTTAGTGCTACAGGATTTAGATCGCAAACTACACGGGCAGAGTCAAAAAAAATATCGCCCATAGCCATTGGATTAGCGATTGCAGCCATCCTGCTTGGCGGCGGCATTATTGCTTACTTCGCTTTCCACGAAAAGACTTCCGATCCCGCATTAGACGCGGCACCGCCTTACGATTCTTATGGGCGACCGTTGCGGGCAATTTGTAATAACGGCACTTATTCGTATTGGCAGGGTGAAGAAGAACTTACATGCTTAATTGCCGGCGGCGTTCGGGTTTGGAAATGGAGATAAAGAATTTATATGTTTTAAGGAGATAAAACTTTATGACAAACACTGTGAAAGCTATACCTGACGGCTACGAGGGAATCACGCCTTATTTGATCTGCCGAAATGCCGAAGCCGCCATCGATTTTTATAAACGTGCTTTTGGCGCGGTCGAACTGTTTCGCATCGGCGGCCCCGGAATGGTTGGCCACGCGGAGATGAAGATCGGCACCGCTATCTTTATGCTTGCGGACGAATTTCCGCCGATGGCTGTCGGCCCGGAAACCATTGGCGGTTCTGGCGTGAGTCTTTACATCTACGTCGAAGATGTCGATGCTTTTACGGAAAAGGCCATTGCCGAAGGCCTTGAAGTTTTAAAGCCTGTTTCGGACCAATTCTATGGCGACCGTTCCGGCCACTTTAAAGATCCGTTCGGCCATCTGTGGGGATTTGCAACTCATAAGGAAGACCTAACGCCCAAAGAATTGAACGAACGAGCCAAAGCAGCTCACGGCGGCTAAAACTTCATTAATTCAATTAGCAGAGATCGTCTTTTTCTATCTGCTCGATCTTTTCAACGCGGCGTTCGTGACGACCGCCTTCAAAATCTGCGGAAAACCAAGCTTTAACTATCTTTATGTTTTCCTCGTCGGTCGTGTAACGGGCCGCGAGCGAGAGAACATTCGCGTTGTTGTGCTGGCGTGCGAGGCGGGCAATTTCCTCATTCCATGCAACCGCCGCACGTACACCATGCACCTTGTTAGCCGCTATCGCCATGCCTGTTCCTGAGCCGCAGACAAGCAATCCCTGATCGTATTCGCCATTGGCAACAGCCTCGCCAACCTTTCGCGCGTAGTCGGGATAATCTACCGAATCAGGCGAATGAGTGCCCATATCCATGTAATCGACACCCATCTCATCAAGCGTCTTTTTGATCTTTTCTTTTTCTTCAAATCCAGCATGGTCGGCGGCAAGTGCGATCTTCATAGTTTTGATTTCCTCTCAACAATAATTTTAGCCGTAATCCCTTGAATAGAACAGTATGGACAGATTTCATGCAAAAAGTTTGTTGGAGTCGATAAAACAGCTTATAATTAGATTTTGTCGTATAAATGGTTCATAAGCGTGTAAAAATCATTTTCTTTTTCATCTGTTTCGTGTTTTTCGCGGTTCAGATTACTTCAGCGCAGGATTTCTTGCCTGAGTTGGTCAAACGCATAAAGCCATCAGCCGTTGCGATCGAAACTTTTGATTCAAAAGACAACACTATCGCTCGCGGCAGCGGTTTTTTTATCGCTCCCGACCGCATTATTACAAACCGGCATGTCATCGAAAGATCGACGCGTGTCGAAGTACATCTTCTCGACGGCAAGAAATTTCCCGTTCGCGGTGTGCTCGCGGTTGACGGCGAAGGCGACCTCGCATTGCTGCAAGTGGATATTCCGAAGGCTCTTGCCATTCCGCTTCCGATAGTTAAGGCCGTTCCGCAGGAAGGCGAATCGATCGTCGTCATAGGCAATCCGTACGGCCTCGAAGGCAGCGTTTCAAATGGCATTGTCTCGGCTGTGCGGGAAATTTCCGGTTACGGCAAGATCATTCAGATCACGGCTTCGATTTCGCCTGGCTCTTCGGGATCTCCAGTAGTGAATATGGCAGGACAAGTGATCGGAATTGCTACCTTACAGGCAGCCGAAGGACAAAACTTGAATTTCGCCGTGCCCGCCGAACGCATCTCGCAGCTTCGGATCAGCGATCTTCAATCTTTTTCATCGCTCAGCGCCGAGAGCCAAAAAAACAAGCGCTCGTCCGCCGAGCGTCTCTATTCGCAAGGCCTCGCACAGCTTTCGCGTGACGATTACTCACGAGCCTTGCCGTATTTTGAGAAGGCGGTTGAAACCGACGCAAATTACGCTGAGGCATGGTATCAGGCCGGTTATTGCTACGGCGTGCTTGGGCGTCATGCAGATGCGTTGCGGGCATCCCGTCAGGCGGCTAAACTTCGTCCTGAATGGTCGGCCACCTATGTCAATATCGGCGCGTCGAGCTACGCGCTAGGCCAATACAAGGACGCCGTAGAGGCTTATCGGCAGGCTATTCGCCTCGATGACGGCAACGCCGATACTCAATATTCGCTTGGCATGACATTCGGCAAAATGAACCGCACTGCCGAAGAAATTCTCTCCTACCAACGTGCGATAGCAATCAAACCTGATCACGCCAACGCCATTGAAAAACTCGGTCTCGCGTTATTTAAGCAGCGGCGTTATGCTGATGCCGCACTGGCGTTTGATCAATTAAAGATTTACAAGCCAGACGCCAAAACCTACAACTACCTCGCCGAATGCTATCTCGAAACCGGCAAGACCGAGGAAAGCGTCGAGGCCCTGAACAGTGCTCTGGGCTACAATCCGGACTTCGACAAGGCCAGATACAACTTAGGCCGCGCCTACGTCAAACTCGGCAACACAGACATTCGCGCGAAGCTCGATGCGCTTGCGGGCAA
>JANMDA010000165.1:0-1779 GCA_031376085.1 Chloracidobacterium sp. | reverse complement strand
CAGACAGAAGAATTTGTCTATAATTTGCGCGATCACATTGTCGGGTTAAATCTCGGCCGATGGGATTATATGGCGAGCCTGATCCATTTCAATCTGCAAAACAGCGATTGGGTTTTGCCGGACAGAAACACGATTCCATCCGATGTGCCATTCTTTCAAAATCTGCGCCAGTTGCTTGTCGAGATATGCCACAAGCACGGAATTTTGGCTATAGGCGGCATGACCGCCCTTTTTCCAAACCGGCAGGACAACGCCTTGAACGAGCGGTCATTGAAAACGCTCGAAGCCGACAAACGCAACGAAGCCAGCGTGGGAATGGACGGAGCTTGGACAGGGCATCCCGATCAGAACACTATTGCGGTCGAACAATTTCCAGATCCAAATCAGAATTTTGTCAGATTTGATGGGCAGTCACTTTCGCCCGACCTGCGGCCTCTGCCGACAGGTATTGGCAAGCATACTTTGGACGGCACGCGAGCAGCAGTCAGCACCGTGATCCGATACCGGCATGGCGTCCTGAGCGGCAAAGGAGCGTCGCTGCTCGACGGCTACATGGAAGATTTGGCGACAGACCGCATTTATCGTTTGATGATCGCTCAAAGGATGAAACACCGCGAAAAAGTAAAGATCACGGACGGCGATGTAGCGGTCGAACACACGCCGGAGCTCATCACCAAAACTTTTGATGAGGAACTGGCAAAGATACTTAGCGGTCTGCCGGACGCGGTTTTAGAAACCGAGCGGGAGGGATATACGGAAGCTCGCCGGATCAGCGAAGAGATGATCTTGAACGAGGAATTCGATCCGATTTGAGATTTGAGATTTGAAATTTGAAATTTGAAATAGGAATTTAATTTTAGGGGGAAGACAATGCAAAGGAAAGAACAAATTAAGTCAATGGAAAACGAGTGGGCAAATGATCCGCGGTGGGTAGGCGTGGTTCGCAATTACACTGCGGAAGATGTCGTGAAACTTCGCGGGACTGTAAAGATCGAGTACACGATCGCCAAACTCGGAGCCGAGCGTCTTTGGGACCTAATGAAGACAACTGATTACGTCAACGCTCTCGGAGCGATGACCGGCGGGCAGGCGGTTCAGCAGATCCAGGCCGGCTTGCAGGCAATATATTGCAGCGGCTGGCAGGTGGCGGCGGACGCAAACACCGTCGGGCAGACGTATCCCGATCAAAGTCTTTACCCGTCGAACAGCGTGCCCGAACTCGTCAAAAAGATAAACAATTCCTTACAGCGGACGGATCAAATTTACTCTTCCGAAGGCAAGAACGGGATACATTGGTTCGCACCGATCCTCGCCGATGCTGAAGCCGGATTTGGTGGAAACCTTAATGCGTTCGAATTGATGAGATCAATGATCGAAGCCGGAGCGGCCGGCGTTCATTTCGAAGATCAACTCTCTTCCGCGAAAAAATGCGGACACATGGGCGGAAAAGTCCTGGTGCCGACCGGCGAAGCTGTCCAGAAACTCATTGCTGCGCGGCTTGCCGCTGACGTTTGTGGCGTGCCGACAGTTTTGGTGGCGCGAACCGATGCGAACGGGGCGAATCTGCTGACCTCTGACATCGACGATAACGACAAACCTTTCTGCACCGGCGAAAGGACCGTCGAAGGCTTTTACCGTGTCCGTGCCGGGATCGACCAGGCTATCTCACGCGGACTGGCCTACGCGCCGTATGCCGACCTGATCTGGTGCGATGTAACAAATTGATTGTCAATAAAATAACGCATCAAGAGGACCCCTCAGTATAAAAGCGTTTTTTAC
>JANMDA010000280.1:0-3807 GCA_031376085.1 Chloracidobacterium sp. | reverse complement strand
GAAACACGTCGAAGCTATGCTCGAATTCCAGCGTCGCGGTGCGATCGTCTTCGATTACGGCAACAACCTGCGACAGCGGGCAAAAGACAACGGCGTCGAGAACGCATTCGATTATCCCGGATTCGTCCCTGCCTATATTCGTCCGCTGTTCTGCGAAGGCAAAGGTCCGTTTCGCTGGGTCGCTCTTTCGGGCGACAAAGAGGACATCTACCGCACCGACGAAGCGATCATGAATCTCTTCCCCGACGACGATCATCTAACCAAATGGTTAACGATGGCTCAAGAGAAAGTTGAATTTCAGGGCTTGCCGGCACGAATTTGTTGGCTCGGTTACGGCGAACGCGCAAAAGCCGGTTTGAAATTAAATGAAATGGTTGCCAGCGGCGAATTAAAGGCCCCGATCGTCATTGGCCGTGATCACCTCGACTGCGGCAGCGTCGCTTCTCCCAACCGCGAGACCGAAGCGATGAAAGATGGCAGCGATGCCATAGCCGATTGGGTCTATCTCAATGCGATGATAAATGTCGCAGGCGGTGCGACATGGGTCTCGCTCCATCACGGCGGCGGAGTAGGCATCGGCTATTCCCTCCACGCCGGCCAAGTCATCGTCGCCGACGGCACACCCGAAGCAGCCAAGCGCATAGAACGAGTCCTCACCACCGACCCCGGCATGGGCGTCATCCGACATGTTGATGCGGGTTATGAAGAAGCAATTGAATTTGCGAAAAAGGAAGATGTAAAAATTCCAATGACGAAGACTTAATCGCCTGAAGCTGAAAATGGTTTGCCGGCAAAAACTGCGAAAACCTTATTGCTAACATCCGTGCCGCCCATAAAGTTCTTTAGCAAGACTATTACCGTGTGAACCGGCCCGAATGGGAAACTCCACCATCCTGCCGTCAATGTTATTGCGTTAAATTTTAGCCCGCGAATAAACTGGTTCTGATCTTTGTTCATCTCTTGTATATCCGACAACCCCAAGAAACTGAAAAATATAGCTGAGACATAGTACTCATAAATAACAAACTTTAAGTTTCGCAGTTTGTTGATCTTTTCGATTACCTTTGCCTCCTTTGGAGATCGTGAATCCAGCGGCGCAGTATTCAAAGCCAAAAACTCCTGTGCGTATTGTTGATTCTTGAATACAAAATTTATCTCTTTGTTATTTGGAGACCACTTATTAACTTGCACATTCCCTGCTAGATTTTTATGTGCATGGCATACGGGAATCAGCCAATATCCGAATTTCAATAAATCGCTCGATGGAACGACCGATGTGACTTCAAATTTTGCTACTTTTGATGCTGGAACTACACATACCGGGCATTTGGGCGGAAATGAGACTTTCGACGAATAAACAATCACTTCATTTAGGCCTTTTTCCGGTTGCGCTGCGACCGCCAATACATGACCTTGGCCCAGCCGTTCACTCATAGGCTTGCGGGGTATTAGAGCAGAAACGGCGTTGACTAAATTGCGGAGTCTTTTAGGCGCGGTCGAGGGAAGAAAAGTATTATATTTAAGATAGGACTCACAGCTTTTTCCTGTTCCGTCGATATATTGAACAAAAAGACTTGCGCCTTGTGAGCTGATTTCGATCACATTGTTGTATGTGACTGTAGTCTGGCCGATGCATAAATGTTCGGTTGAGGCCGTCAATCGCATGCAGGATCGAACGCCATAATACTCGCCCGACGCATTGGTGACGATTAGATTTGCATTGAAAAAAGTGCTGTTGCTCATTGAGGTTGTCTATTGTGGACAGATGAGAAATGTCAGAGAATTGATTGGAAGTTGCAGCCTTGCAGAAAGGCAACATTGATTTTAACATTGCACCAAGAGTCGATTCAATAAGTTTTATTGGTGCATTCGCGATTGAGAATCAACGAAATGCAAAATGATGGTAGAGTTTTCGTAATTCGCAGCCGAATAAACATTGTGTCAAGATGAACGGTATTTTCGATCAAGCTTCAAGACCAAAAGACGAGCTTTTCTTCTCTCGCGGCGATGTCAATGACCCGCGTCTTGGCGAGATCGTTGGCCGTGACGAAGAAGATTATGGGTCGGCGGATATAGTCATCCTCGGCTGTCCGCAGGATGAAGGGGTGCGGCGGAATCATGGGCGTGTTGGTGCGGCGGCGGCTCCTGATGCTATACGTGAGCAATTTTACCGGCTGACGCCTTTTAATATTAAGAAAAGGATATTTGATCTTGGCAATGTTGTGATAGGCGGCAGTTTAGAGGAGACGCACGAGACGCATTTTAATATCGTCACCCAGCTATTACGTGACGGCAAGCGGATCATCGTGCTTGGTGGTGGAAATGATATTTCATATCCCGACGGAGCAGCGATGGCCGAGGTTTTCGGGCCGGAAAATTGGATCGGGGTTAATATCGACGCGCAGCTTGATGTGCGTATCGCAGATGAGCGAAACAGCGGCACGCCGTATCGACAGCTTTTAGAAGAAAAACATTTGCTGCCAAAATACTTTTACGAGGTCGGCTATCAGACGCATTTCTGTTCGCCGATATATTACGAATACATCCGCAATCTAGGCGTCAAACGTATCTCACTGGAATTACTCCGCTCCGGCGACGAGGCCGCTCTTGAACTGCGAGATCAAATACGGCAGGAATTTATCAGCCAAAGCTCTTCGCTGAATACATTCTTTGGCTTCGACCTCGATGCCGTCCGCTCTGCGGACGCTCCGGGAACATCGGCTCCGTCGCCGCTCGGTCTGCGGGCCAGTGAATTTATCACACTCGTCAAATACGCCGCTTCGTTGGCTAACACAAAGATCATCGAGTTTAGCGAGGTCAATCCGACATATGATGTTGATAACCGGACAACAAAACTCGTCGCGATTGGCATGCATCGGTTTTGTTCGGGTTTGGCGTAGACTACGAAGGAAGGAGAACCAACATATGGATAAATCGTCAAAATGGTCGATATGGCTTTTCCTTATAACTTTTGCCTTCGTATTTTACGGAATGGGTGCGTCGTTCATTGAGAGTTTCGTCAATTACCCTACATGGAAATTGATCGGGCCCAATGAATTCCTCACATACCATCACGCCATCAGCCCGTTGATCATCGGTTATCTGGTTGCTCCAATGGTGTTTGGAACCTTGCTGACGGGCATATTGCTTTGGTTTGGGCCACGGTCAATTCCTGCGTGGGCACTATGGACGGCTCTTGGATTACAGATCGTTGTATGGATCTCGTCGGTATCGATCCACATCCCGATACAGATAGAATTGAGCAACACCGGCCTGTCTATTCCGGCAATAGACAAACTGCTCTTCACCAATTTCTGGTTCCGCAGGATTCCATACACGATAAATGCGGGGCTGTTTGTCTGGATGATGTCGCTTTTATTAAGAACAAATTATTCGGAATCAACCGCGCCAGATTAATAGTCTGTACCTTTATATTCCATAACTTGACACTCTTTCCGCTGTTTGGCATTCTTTAGGTTCGCTTTTCTCTTGGATTTGCGACGAGTGTAGTCTCTTAGCTCAGTTGGTAGAGCACTACCTTGACAAGGTAGGGGTCAGCAGTTCGAGTCTGCTAGAGACTACCATTTACACTTTTCGATAAGATGCTTTCAAAGAACTTTGCTGTTTTTATAACTACTACGACCCGCTTCTAATGGCGGGACAATCGCAGTTTCTCACGGATTCTGCAAAGCAAAGTCGCTCTTATCGGATCTGATCTTTTTAAGTAGTAGGAAGTTGTTGATCATTAAAATAATAGAGCGACCTTAGTTGCAGAAGCCCGCACGAAGTAAGGGCATCTGTGGTGAC
>JANMDA010000129.1:0-6352 GCA_031376085.1 Chloracidobacterium sp. | reverse complement strand
ATACCGACCATTGCGGCGATCGGCGGCTTGTAACCTGCCGGCAGCTCGTCAGCGATCGTTCCTTCGATCGCGATCCGGCTGTGCGTATAGCTGTAGCCAAAATAGATCACAAGGCCGATGGCCATCCAATCGATGAGGCGGATCCATGTATCGAGCGGCAGGCTGTTCATCAGGAAAGCCGCAGAGACGACGGTCGCGATCGGGACATATGGATTGAGAGGCACCTTGAACGGGCGTTTGAGAGCCGGATTGGACGATCTCAATATGATGATGCCTGTTCCGACGATGACAAACGCAAAAAGAGTCCCGATACTTACTAATTCTCCGAGCAGGCTTATCGGAACGAGTCCTGCGAGGATCGCCACCACAACTCCGGTGATCATCGTTGTGATATGGGGTGTCTGGAACTTCGGATGGATCTTGGCGGCCCACGACGGCAGCAAGCCGTCCTTGGACATTGAGTAGAACACGCGAGGTTGGCCCATCGTCATAACGACCATCGTCGAGCTGAGGCCGAGAACGGCACCAACCTTAATAATGGTCGGGAAAACCGCTAGGATAGTCCCCATTGTCGTGCCTTGTGCCACCTTCAATGCGGCATCGATCGCGACGGCGATCGGTGCGGCGGCGGACGTCAATTCCTTGTAATCAACGAGGCCGACCATGATACCTGCCACTAAAATATAGAGCACAGTACAGATCGCGAGGCTCCCCATTATACCTATCGGCATATCGCGCTGCGGATTCTTAGCCTCCTGCGACGCGGTCGAAACTGCGTCGAAACCGATATAGGCAAAGAAGATGACGGCCGCGCCCGTAATAACCCCACTAAAACCGTAGGGCATAAATTTGTTGCAGTTAGGAAGATCGACGGGACACCCTTGATTAAAAATATTGTCGGGTGCGACGTAGCCGATTCCTGCCACAATAAAGAGCACCACGACCAACACCTTGATCATGACTATGATCGAATTAAAGCTTGCGGACTCCTTAATGCCACGGATCAGCAATAATGTGACGGCCACGGCTATGAGCACGCCGGGCACGTTGATTACTCCGTGAATCACTGAGCCGTCCGCAAGTTTTATCTCATCCCAAGGACCTTTGCTCAATGCAAGTGGAAAATTTATCCCGAGAGTGTCTCTAAACAAACTGACGACATAACCAGACCATCCGACCGCAACCGTCGCGGCACCGAATGCGTATTCGAGAATAAGGTCCCAGCCTATGATCCATGCGACGAATTCGCCGAGCGTTCCATAGCCATACGCATAAGCGGAGCCGGAGATCGGCACGCTGGCCGCAAACTCCGAGTAGCAAAGTGCCGCAAAGGCGCTGACAATGCCGGCTAAGATCATTGAAATGATAACCGCCGGGCCGGCATGTTTACCGGCAGCCTGGCCAGTAAGGACAAAGATTCCCGTTCCGATGATCCCACCGATACCGAGCATCGTCAGATCAAGAGCACTTAATGTTTTCTTAAGTGTGTGAGCGCCGGTCTCTTCGGCCTCGGCAATGATCTTCGAAATTGGTTTAGTCGCGAATAGTGACATGAAAACCTCCCTTATGTGAATTAACTATTTTGAAACTGCCTCTTTATTTTTGGCAATTTCATGTTCAATGGCGTCGTTTATAAACTGGTTCAATGTCTTTCCGTTGATGAGAGCCAGCCTGTTGGCTTTTTTGTGAACTTCGGGTTTGAGCCTTATGTTCAAACTGCCTCGATACGTTTTCTCCGGCTGTTTACCGCTAGCATGGGCAATTTCAATATAATCATGAACTGCTTCGTGAAATGCCTGCTTTAGTTGGTGAACACTCTCTCCTTCAAATGTGACGAGATCGTCTATACCTTCGATTTTGCCAAAGAAAACTTGGTCCGTCTCACTATAGCGAACACTGCCAACGTAGTCTTTATATAGAATTACATCTTTCATCAAATTATCCCCTTACTTTTCAACTCTTCGTAAATCTGTTCAAGAGCATAGGACTTTACGATGTTGCCTGGATGAGGTTTATGCAATCTAATGATATGTTTCGATTCCTGATGAACAAAAGCAACCCGGGAACCAGATGTCTTGCCTTTTTTTGTTTCTTCATAACCCAAGCCAGCCAGAAATTTTTTTAATTCGTCATATGTAAAGTCTTTCGGCAAACGCAAAAACTGTTCGAGTAATTTTTCGTGCCGACTCACAGTATTAATTATAACGCCACTACATATTGGTGGCAAATTTTATTTGAGCAACGAGTCAGGTTCACCGCTCTCTTCTTGTTTGCTCTTCCAAATAAAATAAACCGGCACTCCCGTAAGAACAATAAGCAATCCCGGCCAGGTCGCAGTTGTTTGATAGACAAACAGGACAACGAGAATGACCGAGGCTCCGACAATGTATAACGCCGGGACAATTGGGTAACCAAATGCTTTATACGGACGTTCGGCATCGGGTTGTTTCACACGCAGGATGAAAATTCCGATGATCGTCAGAATGTAAAAGATCAGTGCGGCAGAAATAACGTACGTCAAAAGGTCGCCGTAAAGATTGCCGTATGAGATTTTGCCGTCGGCCGCAGTTTTTACCGTTCGGGGCAGAACGTAAAACGCGGCCCAAATGCTTTGTATCACCAAGCCCCACGCCGGAACTCGATTTTTATTCAATTCGCCCGCCGATTTGAAGAACAATCCGTCTTTTGCCATTGCGTAATAAGCACGGGCACCGGCGAGGATAAGTCCGTTGTTACAGCCAAATGTCGAGACAATGATCGCAACGGCCATAATGACTGCACCCGCTCCTGGAAAAATGACATTTGCAGTTGCCGTCGCCACGCGGTCATCGGCCACCTTTTGAATTGCCTCAAAATTCAATGTCACGAGATATGCGACGTTTGCCAGCAGATAGAGCGTAATTACAAGCCCTGTGCCGAATGCAAGCGAAAGCGGTATGTTGCGTTTCGGATCCTTTACCTCACCTGCCGTGAAAGTGATGTTGTTCCACGCATCAGCCGAGAACAACGAATTTGTCTGTGCGACACATATCCCAACAAACAAACCAAACGCCGCGAGCGCCGTCAGGCCGCCGCCGACATCCTGCAAAGTACCGCGAACGCCCCACAAATTGCCAAAGTTGGCCGCCGCGATCTCAGGATGCCAGACAAGGCCGACAATGATTCCGAGCAGTATCAGAGCGATCAGCGAGCCTGTTTTCGCGGTCGTAAACACATTTTGGATAAACTTGCCGAGCTTTAGGCCGCGTGTATTCATCCACGTCAGCAAAGCGATCATCGCTATGCCGACGAGCTGTGCCGTCGAGAGCGAAAACGCATAGCTCGACGAACCAATGCGGATCGGTGCGATAAGGAAGTTGTCAACAGAGATCGTCGGGATCAGAACGCCGATAAATTTTGCAAATCCGACCGCGACCGCTGCGATGGTCGCAGTTTGAATTACCAGAAACAGCGTCCAGCCGTAGAGAAAACCCCAAAACGGCGAATATGCTTCACGAAGATACACATATTGGCCGCCGGCCTTTGGCATCATAGCCGCCAATTCGCCATAGCTCAGCGCTCCGATCATCGTCAAAAGTCCGGTGATGATCCAAACAACCAAAAGCCAGCCGGGTGAGCCTACCTGACGCGAAATATCTGCCGAAACAATAAAAATGCCCGAGCCGATCATCGATCCGGCGACGATCATCGTCGAATCAAGCAGCCCGAGCCCGCGAATAAAGCCTTCTTTTGATTGTTCCATTTCCGTGGCGTCGGTTGCCATAGTTTTTCCTCATTTAGAGAAATGAAATGTTATATCTACGAAAACCGGGAGAGGAGTTCATTAAGCGTAAATTTTATTCTTTGACGATGGCGAGATAATCGTTGGTGTTATTATACTTTTATTATAAAAACTGTCGAGTATCTTTTTACGCTTTTGCCAAGAAAATAAGGCAAATTTGATCAAATTATGTCGAATAACGCAGGAAAAACAGGCGATATGCCCGCCGAGGACTTCCGCAAATACGGTTACGAGGTTGTTGATTGGATCGCCAACTATTTTGAGCATATCGACGAATTGCCTGTGCTTTCGCAAGTTGAACCAAATTGGTTGAAGGACAATTTGCCTGCTTCGGCGCCGGAAAAAGGCGAGGATTTTGGCGAAGTTTTGGCGGATGTTGATAAACTCATACTTCCTGCTGTAACACATTGGAATCACCCAAATTTTCACGGACTGTTCGCGACATCGACAAGTTCAGTAGGCGTTTTTGGCGAAATGCTCACCGCTGCGTTCGATATGAAGGCGATGCTCTGGCGAACGTCGCCTGCCTCGACAGAACTCGAAGACGTTGTCCTTGATTGGCTGCGGCAGATGATGGCTTTGCCAGATCATTTTGAAGGGATCATTTACGACACGGCTTCGGTCTCGACGATGCATGCAATCGCTGCTGCCAGAGAGCGTGCAGATTTTCATATTCGCGACAAAGGGATGAGCGGACGTGATGACCTGCCATTGTTACGCGTCTATGCCAGCGAACACGTTCATTCTTCTATCGACAAGGGCGTGATTACGCTCGGTCTCGGCCTTCGATCTTTGCGAAAGATCGAGTGTAACGACCGGTTTGAAATGATCCCGGAAAAGCTGGCCGAAGCAATTGAAGAAGACATTGAGAATGGTTTTGTGCCTATCTGCGTTATTCCGACGGTCGGCACGACATCGACATCGAGTGTCGATCCGGTCGATGCAATAGCCGACATTTGCGAAAAATACGGCCTCTGGCTTCATGTCGATACGGCATATGCAGGATCGACGGCGATCGTTCCGGAATTTCAGAAGTATTTTAAAGGCTGGGAGCGTGCCGACTCGATTGTGGTGAACCCGCACAAATGGCTCTTTACGCCGTTCGACCTTTCCGTACTGTATTGCAAAGACCTGAATAAGTTAAAAGGAGCATTTTCGCTGGTTGCGGAATATCTAAAGACAACCGGTGAGCCAGCCGTTAAGAACGGCATGGATTACGGCATTCAGCTTGGACGGCGCTTTCGGGCGTTAAAACTGTGGTTCGTCATTCGCTATTTTGGCCGCGAAGGATTAATTGAGCGGCTTCGAGAACATTGCCGTCTTGCGAGGCTTTTTGCATCATGGGTCGAGGAAAGCGAAAACTGGGAATCGCTCGCGCCAGTTCCGTTTGCACTTGTTTGCTTCCGGGCTTGTCCTGAAAATGTCGAGGATTTGAACGGCTTAAATGAAAAAATAATGAATGAGATAAACACATCAGGAGATGCTTATCTTTCTCATACAAAGCTAAACGGTAAATATACTCTGCGCCTTTCGGTTGGCAGCATTCGGGTTGAAGATAGGCATTTGAGCAAAGTTTGGGATCTGTTGAATCGACAGTTGAGCGTTGCCTTAGAACAAAAATAAATATGCTTATACATATCGTTTGCTGGAAATATAAACCTGATACTGATGCTGGAAAGCGTGATGAACATCGGTCAAAATTGCTCGCATTGCCGTCGATGATCCTAAATATAATAAGCTTTGATGTAGGCGAAGATGTTTTGCATCTTGAGCGCTCATTTGACACCGGCCTGGTTGCTCATTTTGCAGACCGAGCGGCGCTCGATCATTACAACGATCATGCGGAACATCAAAAGGTGGTCGCCATTGGACGCGAGATCGCCGAAAAGGTCATTTCTGTCGATTTCTTTCGATCCGAATAGCAATGCTGGCAGCGGTCTTAGAAAAGCAAACGATTTGTGGTTTGCTAACATCAAAAGAGAGCATATTTAGTAGGATTTTTTGCGGATCATCGAAATGAACAAGATCATCAGAAGCGTATTTCACACGGCCGCTGTATTGGCTGTTTTATCGATTCCCACATTGGCGCAAGCTCCGAAGCGGGCGGCTTTTGACGTCACGAATTATGTGATGGATGTTTCTCTTCAGCCGACGGAGCGAAAGATTGTAGCGAGTGTCGATGTGAGTTTTACACCGCTCGAAGATACGCGTTCGGTGGCGTTCGAGTTGAATGGTTCTCTAAAAGTGGACAGCGTTACTCGGATTGATCGTCCAGTGGGGGTGACATTGCCGCCGTCACCAAAAGCAGCAGCAAAATCGACTACGGCAAATCCGATAACCTTTATTCAGGATCAAACAAATAGCACCGATCTCGGCCCGCACGTTCGCATTGATCTTGGCGATAATGTGTTAAAAGGAACGCCGGTTGTGCTTCGATTTAAATACAATGGCATTCTCGACGGCCCGGCCGGCGGCCCGCTGCTTTCAAAAAGGCTTGCGCATATCGGCGACGGCCAAGGCTATCTGATGTATGCGGCACGCTGGTTTCCGTTTCACGATTATGCGGCTGAT
>JANMDA010000277.1:0-12995 GCA_031376085.1 Chloracidobacterium sp. | reverse complement strand
CCGCCGAGTTGACCGAGGCCTGACGCAGTGTCGGATATTCGTTTTCGACGGCGTCAACAAGTTCGAGCTGGAAAAGGCGCATTCCCATTGTTTTGCCAAACAAGCCAAGGCAGGCAGCCATATACACAAAAGTAACGATCGCCCATGTCCCGAAAAAGGTTAGTAGTGCTGTCGCAGTGAACCAATTTCCGCTCGTAAATGCCAACGGCGAAAGCACCAGCATCGTCGTGAATCCGCCAATTATGAAATCAAAAAGTCCAGCTCCGAACCTCATCGAAAATGGTGCCAGATCCTCGATCTCTTCCGAAGCGATATCGAGAGTTTCATAATTGGGTGCCTCGGCAACATCAGCCAGGATGTGTATTCGCTTGCTCTCGGAAAATTGTATTGCAAGCTGTCCACTTTCGATTTTTTCGACCCGCTCAATGACCGGTTTTTCGATCACTTTAGGTTCTTCAACACGAGTTTCGATTAGGGACAATTTGTTGGTATCTCGCTTTTCAACGGCCGGAGCCGGCGTAGTTACGAGCTTTGGCCTTTGTGGTATTTTTATTTCTGCGTGAGCTGTCGCAACGGCACTGGCCGAAACATTATTGCTCGGCGACACGACTCCAAATGGACGCATCTGCGCTCCCTGCACAGGCGGCTCAGGCCTGGCCAGTTTGGCAGGTGTTTCGGTGAAATTACTGCGAGACTCCTCGATCCGCCGCATCGCGTTCGCGACCCGCAGGTCGGAGATGTTCCGGGCGGTCTCAACTTCGGGCTGCGGTGTCGGCTCAGTCTTCAGTGCCAGATTGCCGCGACTTAGCGGTTGAATTTCAGTGTCGGAAACGGCGGTTGTCACCATCTCCGCTCGTCCGCCTTTTCGCTGCTGAACCGCATTCTGCAGCTGTATCCGCCAATCAGGCAGCAACGCATTTTTGCTCTGAAATTCCATCAACGTCTGGCTGGTTTTATGCGCTACAAGGCCGGCAGTTACGGTCTTTCTTTCGGCGGCAGGCTGAGACAACGCCGGGCTCGGGCGAGAAGTTCTGGGCTGCGGCCGCGGCGCCGTTTTGGCTACTTTTGGAATAAGGCGGCCGCTCGATATTTTTGACTCAAGGTCTTCTCTCACCGAGTCATTCATCATGGCTCCGCAGGCAGGGCAAATTGAAAGCGTTGGGGCTAAACTCCGTTGGCATACCGGGCAGTTCATAGGCTTAGATTTTATTAACTTAAAGACTTACGAAAAGTGTTTTCAAAAACTAACTGATAGTATCAGGATTTACTTTAACCGGTCAACTGTAAAGCGCAGGAAAATCTAAATCTTTTTAACTTTTCAGATTTTCTTATTTCTGGTAAGCAGTCGTTTAATCGTTTTAAGGATTGTGGTTTCACAATGGTTGGCGCCCGGCAAACCCGGCTTCAGTTTCGTGCCACCATTCGATCACCTCGCCATCGCCAAACTGCCAGCAAAGCAGGACAACACGTTCGCCTCGCATGCTTGGAAAATCAATCAGGCCGCGAGTATGATCTTTTAACTCAATGCCGAGGTCATGCAGATCCGTCGTCAGCTTTCCGATCTTATAAAGCGTGTTTACATAAGTTGTGCCGCCTTCCATTCCGCCTCCGAAAGTCGATGCCGCAGCAGCCGCCCTCGCCGCATCGCGAAAAGCTTCGACCTTGCTGTAAAGGCTTCGGATCGATTCAAGTTTTGGAACGATCGTGGGCAGCAACGCGTTGGCTTCGGCGATGGTATAAAGCTTCATCTCTCGTTTCTTACGCGGACATAATCCGTAATATTTTCCGATTCAGTTTCTTCAAAATCTGTTTCAAACGATGCCGGGTCACCGGCGGGCACAAACGAAGGAATTTCGTAGCCGCCTGGCTGCGTAGCATCCTTTCTTATTAAGTCTGCGATGTCGCCAAGATCTATAAAAAAATCGCCGACATCGATCAGGCGCGGCGCCGTGTTCGAGCGAAATCCGGCGATCTCGACGCGGCAGCCTTTATAAGCGACAGCATTGATCGCGTAAACAAAATCTTCGTCGCCTGAGACAAGCACCGCAGTATCATAGCGACCGGCGAGGCTCAGCATATCGACCGCGATCTCGACATCGAGATTCGCTTTTCGCGTTCCGTCGTAAAAGGTCTTTAACTCCTTTTGCACGACACGAAACCCGTTCCGCCGCATCCAGAGCAAGAAGCCCTGCTGACGCTCCGCTCCGACATCGACGCCGGTGTAGAAAAAAGCACGCAGCAATCTGCCGTCGCCCAGGAGCAGGCGCAAAAGCTTGTTGTAATCGATGTCGATATTGTGAAAACGAGCCGCGTGAAAAAGATTGTTGCCGTCAATAAAAACGGCGACGCGGCCACGATGCCCAAACTTCCAGGACGCGCCTGGAGTCGTGTCGAACTGCATTTCGTTATACCTCAAACAGCGAGTTTTAACGGCGAGTTATCGATCAGGGATGTTTTGATGTGACGGCGAGAATTAGTTTTCTAAAAAAATCGTAATTGATTTCGTATCGATCGTATTTTGAAATATCGCCTTATTAAATAACTACCTATTCTAATTTCTCTCGCCAAGTATTTTCCTTTTTCGAAACGAGCCCGTTCTTAGTTTGCCTTTCGCATCGCCAACGGTCAAGCATTTTGGCTGTCAAAGTGATAAAATCACGTTTTGTGATTCGCGGCTGCACGAGGCACATGCTTATGAAAAATCAGCGACGAGACCACAAAGAACGAGATGGAAAAGATGTGAGTTCCGACTCACGAAACTTACCAATCACCCCGCACCAGTCACCATTTGTTTACGGCCTGCTGCCTGTGCTCGAAGCTCTGCGTGCAGAAAACCGCCGTATCGATAAGGTTTTGCTCGCCGAGGGCGCAAAAGAAAAACGGCTGTCGGAGATCGTCGATCTGTGCCGTTCGCGCCTCATTCCTTTTAATTGGGTCCCTCGCGAGACCTTTACAAAACATCTCGATTCGGGAATAAATCATCAGGGCGTGCTTGCGTTTACAGCCGCAACGTCTTATGTCGAAACCGACTACATCTTAGAAAATGCTGGTGATATTCCGCTGCTTTTAATTCTTGACGGCGTCGAAGATCCGCGCAATCTGGGCGCGATACTCCGCGTCGCGGAATGTGCGGCGGTTGACGGCGTTGTCATTCCCGAACGCCGTGCCGTCGGCCTGACGGATACTGTTGCAAAGTCGTCGGCAGGCGCCATCGAATATGTAAAAGTCGCCAAGGCAGTAAACCTGAACCGATTCATAGAAAAATTAAAGGAACAAAACATCTGGGTTGTCGGAACAAGTATGGACGCTGAGATGGAATATTCCGCTTGGAACTGGACGCGGCCAAGTGCCCTCGTCCTCGGCGGTGAGGGCAGCGGGCTTCATCGGCTTGTCGCCGAGAACTGCGACGTCTTGGTAAAAATACCGATGTATGGAAAAATAGATTCTCTGAACGTATCAGTAGCCGCCGGCGTAATACTTTTCGAAGCGAGACGGCAACGAACAAAGGATTAATAAAAATATGTTTTGCCCAAAATGCGGTGGACAAAATCCTGAAACCGGAAAATTCTGCAGGACCTGCGGAACCGATCTCGGCAATGTATCCAGCGCTTTGGCGGGGCAATCTCAACCACAGCGTTTGGTCAATCATAAAGGCAAGCCGATCCACCTCGAAGGTGCGATCACCAAAATGTTTTCCGGCCTGGCGTTTCTGATCGTAGCCTGCGTTTTAGGTTACACAGGTGCCGCTGGCGGACATTCGTGGTGGTTTTGGCTATTAATCCCGGCTTTCGGTTCACTGGGAACAGGCGTTGCCCAATATATGCAGCTTCGCCGTGCCGAACAAGGACAAACGGCATTTGTTGGCTCTAATATGGGCAACTCGATAAGCGACTCTCAAAATCGGGCTCTTCCACCGCCGCAGACCGAATGGGTGCAACCCGAATCACGCTATAAAACAGGCGATCTGGTTCCTCCCAGCGTTACCGAAAACACTACGCGTCATCTCGAGATCAACAGCGAAGGCAAAACGATGACGCTGCCGAAAAAGTAGGTGTTTATTGTGTTTCATGTTCCGTTCCACCCGCAGTGGAACAACTGGAACAGGGTGGAACAAACCGGAACATCTGAAAGTTGAATGTCCTCACCGCCGCACTACGGTGCGGGCGTTGCCCGAATTTCCGTTTACATCATAGACCCTTATAGTTACCGCATATTCGCCGGTAGTCTTGATGGGCACATCAATCGAGTAATGTTCCCTCGGACTGTCGGAAATACCGTCATCGGCATAAACAGTCATCCACTCGCCGCCGTTGATGCTGTATTCGGCGCGAGTGAGATAGCTGGCCGCGTCGGACGCATCAAAACTTACTTGCGCCTTTTCGTCAGTGATGTTGGGCGTATCCATCGCTATGACAATCGGCGGCGTATTGTCGATATCTATCGGCTCGGTCATTTTTTCGCCCGACAGTGCAAGGCTTAACGGATTTGACGGCGTATCTTTGGCAACGATCTTAAAAATGTACCGCCCGTCGGCGAGCGACTGGCCGTCGATCGCGAGGAAGTTGTCGGTCATTTCGCCGCGAAGTAATTTGAAATTCGCATCGCCGACTTCCTTGTAAAAAACATCGTAAATGATCTTATCGCCGTTGCGGTCTTCGGCAGTCCATTGCAGCGAGGTGGCACCGCGTTGATAAACACGTCGCGGCGGCACGGCACTATTAGGTATGCCGAACGTCGCCGGATCGAGGCCGTTGATCTCGATATTCGGATCGATCTGCATCGGTGGGTTGGCCGCGAGGCCGACGTTTGTCGGCAAAGCCTGTATGGACAAGACTTCGGGAGCGATGTTGCGGGCGATGAAAGCCAGACTAACTTCGCTGAGCGATGCGGCAAGCGTTGAACTTTTCAATATTGCACGCCACTGAAAATATCTCGCTTTTGGACTCGCGACCTGGCCGCCTTTTTGATCTGTAAGAGCATTACTCCATCCGCTCCAAGTTTCGTCTGGCTTTTCGGTGTTGCCGGTGCGGGTTTGCATCGAAACGTTTCCTGCACCATTCCACCAGATGCGTCCCCAAGTCGCTGTCGTTTTTGCATCTAATACGGCTGAATCATATTTCCCTTCGACTACAGTGTCCGGTCCGAATCGGAACAATGATCCCTGATTGCTCGAAGTAGCTATTAGGTTCTGTCCCGCAGATCGCAGGGTCGAGATTTGATTTGCGTCAGTCTGCAAAACAAGCGTTTCGCGTGCGTCGTTGCTGATATTGTAAATCCGGCCTTTGTCTGCTGTTCCAAGCAAAACACCGTTTCCAGTTTGATGCGCATATAACGAAAATCCGGTTACCGTGGTCGATGCCCATAAAATATCCGTATTGCCGTCAGGCAATATGCGATAAACGGCGGATTTTGCGCCACTCAGATCGTAGCGGCTTTTTGCCGGCGGTTCAGTGTTTGGCGCATTTGGTTTATCGGCCGAAACGGTTTTATTTTCCGGCGTCGCGACCGGAACGATGTCGGGTTTTGCAGATGCCGATTCGCCGAGAGCCAGAACATAAACCGAACCGTCCGGCCCGACCGAAATCGAATGAATTTCCCGTAAAGACGAATCCAGCAAACCAAACGGCTTTCCGTCAGGCCCGAAACGCATCACCAATCCGTTTGAATCCGTTCCTGCATAAAGATTTCCCTGCTTATCTGTCGCAAGCGAGATGATATGCGTCTCACTCGTATCGAACATCAGTGAAGATTCCGGCGACGCATTTGCCGATCTTACTTTATACAGTTTGCCGCCGTCACCGGTTGCCACCGCAAGGCTTCCGTCAGCCAACACGGCGAGCGACCAAATGTATTTTTCCTTTGGAGCAAAATAGACTTCGGCCTTGCCGCTTGAGTCTATCCTGTAAACTTTGCCGTCGGGCGAGGTTCCGGCAAATAATTCGCCGCCATTGCCGGCAGCCAGCGAAGTAATATTCAATTCGCTAAGGTCAGTAAATAATGCACCTTTTCCGTTAGCATCAACCTTAAAAATTTTGCCATCGCCGCCCGTTCCTAAATAGACGTTGCCTTTTGAATCAACCGCACTCGACCAGATGTATGACTGTTCGGTCTTAAAGACTTCGGTAAGTTTCGGAGCAAGCATGATCGTACCGTCCGAAGCGATCGAAACGCCATGAGCATCACCCTTTATCACATCGGCACGCGAATTCACCGACCAGATAGACGGCCCGGCTGCATAAGAACTCACGGCAAAAAGAAAAACCAAGACTGAAATCGATAAAAGTTTATTCATTTGTTTGATAAAACGTGAGGCCAAAGTACAACGCTCATTATGATCGCAAATTGGTCTAAGAGCAATTTTTAACGCGAATCGGGCGGATCAGGCAGATCTAGGCGGATTATTTAATTTCATTAGAAAAATCCGTTTTATCCGCTTAATCCGTCCAATCCGTGTTAAAAAAATCCAGGAGTCGAACAGTCACGACTTTTCAGTCACCCTCTGCATCTCACCTGCATCGCCGGTAATGAGTCTTGCACTGCGCTCGCGTGTGAGATATGCCCAAAACCATTCGAACAGCACTGCCAGCCGATTGCGAAAGCCGATCAGGAAAAAGACATGCAGGAACAGCCACATCATCCACGCGATAAAACCTTTGAAATTGAACCCAGCAATTTGGGCAATAGCCTTTCGACGGCCAATCGTTGCCATCGTGCCTTTGTTTACATATCGAAAATTCTCACGCGGTTTTCCTTTTAACTCGGCAAGAATATTGTTGGCCGTCGCCGTTCCCATTTGCATCGCAGCCGGACTGACGCCAGGCACAGGCTCGCCATTTTCCTGTAGCAAAAATGCCATGTCGCCAATTACAAAGATATTTGGAAAGCCTTTTAACGAAAGGTCTTTTTCGACAAGAACATGTCCAGCCTTATCGATCTCGACACTGAGAGCTTTGCCGAGCGGCGATGCCGCTACGCCGGTCGCCCAAAGAACAACATCGCAATCGATCCAGTCATCACCGACCTTTACGCGACACGGTTCGATGTCCGTTACAAAGCTATTGAGATGCACTTCGACGCCGAGCGATTCGAGCTGCTGTTTTGCGCTCGTCGATAAGTCTTTGCCGAATGTGCCGAGAATTTTGTCAGAGCCTTCGAAAAGCATCACTTTAGCGTTTCGAGTATCGATGATCTTAAAGTCCTTAGCCAAAGCCTTTCGCGCAATGTCTGCAATTGCACCGGCAAGTTCGACGCCCGTTGGCCCGCCGCCGACAATGACAAAATTCAGTTGTTTTTGCTTGCCCGTTAAATAAGCATCGCGTTCCGCTGTCTCGAATGCAACCAGAATGCGGCGGCGCATTTCGACGGCGTCCTCAATCGTCTTCAATCCGTGAGCGTCGCGTTCCCAATCGTCATGCCCAAAATACGAATGTCGCGCTCCGCCCGCAACGATCAGATAGTCGTATGAGAGCTGCGAACCGCCCGCCAGCGTGACGCGACCGTTTTCTTTATCGAAACCGACAACTTCACCAAGAATGACCTCGATATTACCTGCCTTGTGCAGAATGCGACGGATTGGCTGCGCGATCTCGCCCGGCGAAAGCACCGCTGTCGCAACCTGATACAACAGTGGCTGAAAAACATGATGATTCTTGCGGTCGATCAGGGTGACATCAACCGGCTGGTTAGCAAACGCCTTAGCTGCCCACAAGCCGCCAAAACCTCCACCGATGATCACAACTTTTGGTAGCCCGTTCATTTCATTTAGTTCCCGACATATTTTGCATAGAGCGATCTCGCTGTAGAAATATCGTCAGTTCCTTTTACAATTGCTCGTCCATCTCGAAAAATGGTTATTTCATTTTCACCCGACATAAACCTCAGCAGATATTCATTTTGCTTCACATCCGTCACTAAACTTATACGTTCGGCAAGCGATACCAGATCGATCTTTGTTTGAGCAGGAGGTGCGATCTGAACAGCATTTCGCCCGCACAGCACAGCAGAAAATTCTTGTGTTTCTGCGTCGAGAAATTCATAAATATTCTGACCGCATGTTTTGCAATCCGGATTTGGTTCACCCAGTTTTATCCGCTGGCGGTCGTTTGCCCATACGTCGAACTGCATTAACGAACGGTGCAACGAATCCATGTCACCGACAAGTATCTTCAAAGCTTCTGACACTTGCGTCGCCGAAACTGTAGCAATGATCGGCATTATGACACCCGCCGTGTCGCATGTCGGTGACGAACCGGCATCTGGCATTTCGTCGAAAATACAGCGCAGGCAAGGCGTTTCACCGGGAATTATCGTCATCGTAGTGCCGTAGCTGGAAACAGCGGCGCCGTATATCCACATCTTCCCGTGCTTTACGCAGGCGTCGTTTAGAAGATAGCGCACCTGAAAATTATCAGTGCCATCGAGTACAAGATC
This sequence comes from Chloracidobacterium sp., assembly GCA_031376085.1. Taxonomy (GTDB): domain Bacteria; phylum Acidobacteriota; class Blastocatellia; order Pyrinomonadales; family Pyrinomonadaceae; genus OLB17. The sequence goes on along the minus strand of JANMDA010000277.1, from coordinate 4,565 downwards.
ACAGCCGTCGATGAGCGATTCGATATTCGAGTAATTTACATCCACGATTATCGCTTCGACCTCGATCTCGGAATTGATCTCCGCGATGCGTGATTTTGCGGCGATGGCTTTCGGCAAACGCTCGGCGGCGTCGCTTTCTTTATATAAGGTCTGTCGCTGGAGATTGGTAACCTCGACAAAATCGCGGTCAACTATTCTCAATTTTCCGACACCGGCGCGGGCCAACATCTCAGCATGTGCCGCACCGAGCGCACCGCAACCAACAAGCAGAACGCTGGAGTTCAACAGCCTCTCCTGACCGCTCTTGCCGATCTCGCGAAATAATACTTGGCGACTATAACGCTCGTTCATATTGTTATTTGCTGCCGGTTGATCAATGACTGTCGCATCATATCAATGGGAGCTTCTCCGCCCGTCCACATCTCAAACTGTTTCGCTCCCTGATGGATCAACATCTCCAGCCCACCGATAGCCGGAACATTTGCTTTCTTAGCCTCACGAATTAGCGGCGTGTCCGCCGCGCTGGTAACAAGGTCATAGACAAATTTTACACCTTCTAGTTGCTCGGCGGTAAAAAGCGATTCGTTTTCAAGAGGGCCTTTCATTCCTATGGGGGTGGCGTTAATTAAAATGTCAGTGGTCAGTGGCCGGTGGCCGGTGGCCAGTTGTTCGAATCGGACGCCAAGTTCGTCAGCGATTTGCTTCATCTTTGTTTTGTTGCGGGCAAAAACTGTCACATCAGCGTTCTCTTTGTTTAGAGCAAAAACGCAAGCTCTTGCTGCGCCTCCTGAACCGAAAACAGCAACTCGCACACCTTTCAGATCACCGAATTTTTCTTTTAGCGGAGTGATAAAGCCATGTGCATCAGTGTTGTAGCCGGTCAGCTTGTCACCTTCGATATTGACAGTGTTGACGGCTCCGATCTTTTCGACGGTCGGGTCTATAACATCGAGATGTTTGATGATCGCCTGCTTATGCGGCATCGTGACGGAAAAGCCGCCGAAGTTTAATTCGACTTCGCGGTTTTCATGCCGCACCATTCGACGCATAAATTCGTCGAGATCGCTGACCTGCAGCGGAATAAAGACAGCGTTGATTCCCTGCTCTGCAAACGCAGGGTTGTGCATATACGGCGACAGCGATTCCGAAACTGGATCGCCTATGACTCCATAAACTTGCGTGTTTAAATTAAGTTCTTTGACGCGATAAGTTTCGATCAGATCTTTTGCTGTGATCTGGCCGTCAGCAGTTTCCATGCCTTCACCGAGCGAGGCATAAGTCATAAATGCACTGTGAGCCAGACCCAAAATCCGCGTCCACTTTCCTGCTTCACCCATCGCTATGGGAATGATGTCTTTACCGACAGCTTTCGCTTGTTTGAGCAAATTCCAAACAGGAATTGAATCTGAAATGTCGTTGGTTTGAACTGCGATCTTTACTACATTTGCATTGGCAGATGATAACTTATCAAATTTGCTGCCGAGATTTTCAGGCACTCGGTCAAAATCATGAAATGAAGCTATCTTCTTATTCCAATCGTCGGCATATGGTAAAACGTCTTCTTCTACGTCTGCAGCCCAAAAAGATTTGTGATTTTTTTTCCAAAATTCTTTTCTCTCGTCGAGCGAAGCCTGACTTATTCCGCCTTGCTTTGCCTGCCGAAATGTCGCTATCATCGGCATTGCGATCTCAGAGTTTTCCAAGAGCTCAAATGTCAGCTCTACCTGATCCGGGTGGAGACAATCGAAGCGCACTTCTATCAAGTCAGCGAATTCCATCGCCAGCTTGATCTTCGCGATCATCTCATCCGCAGTTTCGGCGCAGACCGAAACACAGATATTTCCGTTATTCACTCGTAGAATCCTTTAGGCTCGTGACGACGCTGCCTGACGTAACCAGGCATATTACGACGCCAAGCGCCGCTGCAACGACAATTGCCGTGTGTCCGCCTTGTTTTACTGCAATCGCAGTCAACGCCCACGCGATCGCGAGAGGAAAAAAATAATTTTTTAATTTCAAACGAACTATCACAGCCAGAGCAGCAGCGCACAGTATCAATAAAACTCCCAATACGCTCCATGCTGAATTTGAAAGTTCGACATCTTTATATTTCAGAAAGATCACAAAATTTACGAGTGACGCTGCCGTTACCCAACCTGCGTAGATGCCGAAAGGAACTTTTGTAAACAGCGAACCGTTCTGTGATCCCATCCGTTTGAATAAAATGAGCATTAAGATAAGCGTGACAAGAAGAGCAAATATGAAGATTAGGCACACGCCGATCTGATCGCGATGCCAAAAATATATCCAGCCGCAATTTAGCAAACAACTAAAAATATACAGCGAGCGAACCGGCCTGAATCGCAGCAGATTCGCTCCCAACATCTGGTAGATGCTAAATGCGGCCATCCCAAGATAAATAAGGCTCCAGATCGAGAACGCATAGCCGGCCGGCGTCAAAACGGTCGGATATTTGTCGGAGATGACTTCGGGCGTGACGTCGTTGACGCGGCCCGTCGCGGCGAGGCCGTTAAATACAATCGTTGCAATCGTTGCAACTATAACAAGAACAGCGCGCATCTGATCTTGGAATTTTCCGGTTTCTGCCATATGTTGATTATCGCATTTAACCGGGAAATTGTTTGGAAACCGCTTTGCCGAATTCACGATTTCGTATGAAAATAACTGAAAACGTAAAGATTCGTGATCGAGTGTTGTAATTAGAAGTGTTTTCCAACCAAAATATGGTCGTTAGCGTCAAATGTTCGATTGTGGCACCGTGATTGCTTTATAAAAAGAGCGGGTCCGACTTTCCCTCTCTCCCGAACGTGATTTTTACGAAGAGAAGGAAAAAAATGATGAGAGTTTTACAGAAAATAATATTTACATTTGTTATGGTCGGCGGCATGTCTATAGTAGCTTTTGCGCAAAAAGATCAGCCAAAGAAACCGCCGCCAAAGGGAAATCCGCCGGTGGTGACGCCCGGCACTAAAAAACCGCCAAAAGGTGACGATAAACCCAAGAAATCGTCAACAGATGTCATAATCGCTGCGAAGGAATCACTAGCCGATCTTGCGTAACTAAACCTACTTACCAAGGGGCAAACAAAAGGGCATAGTCATTTCTGACTTGCCCTTATTTTCATTCTTACCCTGTATTTACTGGTGCCGTCTACAAGATTTGAACTTGTGGCCTATCGCGTGTGAAGCGAGTGCTCTACCACTGAGCTAAGACGGCTTTCTTTCAGCGTTAGATCGACGGATCGTCGGGCTTGGCTGGACGATTTTCGTCGGTGCTCCTCATTGTTCCAATATTCGAATCCGTATAAAAATGACGTGTACCTGTTCGCGAAACGCCGTCCGGGACAGAAGGGTCGGCATGGACCGAAAAGAACGAGGGTTTCCCCGCCGCAGGGTCTTCGACACTCATTGTGAAAATGTAGCCATTGATCAATGGCTGTTCGCCGGCGTACTTTTCGTCAAGGCCCACCGAGCGGATCAAATCGTCAAATTTCCCGAATTTACCTTTGTTTTTGGTGGCATACTGACTTTGAAGCGTCTGGATCGTTCTGATCACCTGCTGCGCCCCGGTTTCGTTGCCACTCTGGATCATTGCGGTCCAGGCATATGTTCCCACACCAATGAGAATTCCGATGATCGCAATAACGATCATCAATTCAAGCAGGTTAAATCCGCGTTGATCCTTTAGTCTATGTCTTAATTTGTTCATAAAGTGCTTTGTTTCCCTTCGCTTTCTTCACGAAAACGGTTGTATTTAGTTTCAAAAGTTTAATTTGTTTTTTAAGGAATATCAATCGACTGGAACGGCAAGCATCCTGCTTGCAGGATTCTAGGCAAGCAGGATGCTTGCCGCTCCAGTCCCGAAGATGCAACTTTTTGATGCAGCGGTTGTTAATAATCGAGTAGAATATTATTTCGGGCGGAATTTCCGCTCAGATGTCTAATGAGAGATTGGATAATCACAGAAACCAGCAGTAAAGGTGCAAGTCCTTTGAATTTTGATGCTTCGGCGAAGATCGCCGATCTTCAGGCGGCTATCGAGCGTGTTATTCGAGGTAAGTCAGAAACGGTAAAGTTCTCGCTCATCGCGCTGCTCGCAAAGGGCCATTTGCTTATTGAAGACGTTCCCGGCATCGGTAAGACGACTCTTGCCAATGCGTTGGCGCGTGCCCTTGAATTGTCATTTCAGCGTATCCAGTTCACTTCTGATCTGCTGCCCTCTGATGTTATTGGCCTTTCGGTTTTTAATCAGAAAAGCGGTGATTTCGAATGGAAGGCCGGGCCGATCTTTTCGAATATCGTGCTTGCCGACGAAATAAACAGATCGACGCCGAAAACTCAATCGGCCTTGCTTGAGGCGATGGCTGAGGAACAGGTGACCATCGAAGGTGTTTCGCGGCCGCTGCCGCTGCCCTTTATTGTTGTCGCAACCCAAAATCCTTCGGAGCATCACGGAACATACCCGCTGCCGGAATCGCAGCTTGACAGGTTTATGCTGCGGCTGCACATGGGTTATCCAAGTCTCGAAGACGAACGCCGCATCCT
>JANMDA010000090.1:0-2295 GCA_031376085.1 Chloracidobacterium sp. | reverse complement strand
AATGAGATTTTTATTCATTCGTCATTCATCACTCATCATTTTCTTCTCCTGTCCTTCACGATCATATCGGTCGTGCGTTTATTTCGTCGCGTCTTGTATCCGCGTGTCGGCTGTCCCCAAGGGGTTACAGGATTACGTCCGCCCGAGGTTTTACCTTCACCGCCGCCGTGAGGGTGATCGACCGGATTCATCGCGACTCCGCGAACTTTCGGGCGTCTGCCCATCCAGCGTGAGCGACCGGCTTTACCCAAGCTGACGTTTTCATGCTCAGTGTTGCCGACCTGACCAACGGTGGCCATGCAAACTACAGGAACCTTGCGAACTTCGCCGGAAGGCATTCTAAGCTGTGCGTAATCGCCTTCTTTCGCGACGATCTGTGCAAATCCGCCAGCCGAACGCACCATCTGTGCACCTTTACCTGGACGAAGCTCAATATTATGAACCTCAGTTCCGAGCGGGATATTCTTGATCGGCAAAGCATTTCCCGGCAAAATATCGGCCTCTTCACCGCTCAAAAGCATCGTTCCGACCTTGATACCCAGCGGAGCAATAATGTAACGTTTCTCGCCATCCAAATACGAGATCAGTGCAATATGCGCCGAACGGTTCGGATCGTATTCGATCTGCGCGACACGTCCCGGAATACCTGTTTTATCGCGTTTGAAATCGATAATACGGTAATGCCGCTTATGACCGCCGCCGCGTCGGCGGATCGTGATGCGCCCATCGCTGTTGCGGCCTGAAATTCTCTTTTTTGGCTCCAGCAGTGATTTTTCGGGTTCTGCTCCCGGAGTCAATTCATCACGGGTCAAGTACGTTTGATAACGCCTCGCCGGTGATGTTGGTTTTAATCTCTTGATTCCCATATTCCGATTTTGGATTTTAGATTTTTGGATTTTGGATTTACAATCCGCAATCCGCAATCCGCAATCCGCATTCCTTAGATCGCTTCCGCGTAATCAACCATCGGCTCGCCCTTTCTCAAGGTCACATAAGCCTTCTTAAAGCCCGCTCGTCTTCCTTCGACACGTCCGCGACGCTTAACCTTACCTTCATAAAGAACAGTGCGTACCGCCGAGACCTTTACGTTAAATATCTCTTCGACCGCGCCTTTAATGTCGATCTTGGTTGCTTTTTTATCGACGCGAAACGTCAGCACTTGTCCGGCCTTGCGGTCGCTGTTCTCGTCGGTCGAATCTTCCTTAAGGATGACGCTCTTTTCGGTAACAACCGGCGACTTTAATATTTCCCAAACACCTGGTTTACTCATTGTCCGTCGCCTCCTCAGGGATTTCTAATACGAGATCGTCTTCTACAACCGCTTCCGCCTTCGGCTTAGCTTCTTTCTTAGCCTTCGGTTTTTCTTCGACTTCTTCTGCCGGTGCCGCCGCTTCTTTCTTAGCTTTCGGCTTTGCTTCAACTGCTTCCGCCGATGCCGCTGCTTCTTTCTTCACTTTCGGCTTGGCTTCGACTGCCTCTGTCTCTGCCTGTGCACCTGATTCCCGTTTCGGATCGAGCAGTGCGTTGAGTTCTTCGACCGCTGCTTTCGAGATCAAAAGCTTTTCGTGATAAATGATGTCGTATATGTTCAGGCCAAAACTATTGGTAACCTTGGTCTTCTGAACATTTCGCGACGACAAGATCAAATTTGCATTATCTAACGAATCTATTATCAGAGTCTTCGTCCGCGTTTTCTTGTCAACCAGACCCAAAGTACCCATTGCACCTAGAAACTCGCTCGTTTTTGCATCCTTAAACTCAAATCCGTCGATGATGATCAGGTTTCCCTCGCGCAATCTTTCCGAGAGAGCCGATCTCAAAGCGCCGCGACGCATTTTCTTTGGCATCTGGTATGACCAGTCGCGTGGCTGCGGCCCGTGAACGTTGCCGCCGCCCTTCCACAAAGGCGAACGGATCGACGCGATGCGCGCACGGCCTGTTCCCTTTTGCTTCCAAAGCTTACGGCCCGAACCGGAAACGTTTCCGCGAGTTTTCGTCGCCGAAGTTCCCTGCCGGCCGTTAGCCTGATAATTCATCACAGCCGAATGGATCAACGACTCATTTAATTCAACGCCAAATACGGCATCGGACAAAACGACATCACCGACCTCTTTATTCTTCAAATTGCGAACCTTTTCGGTAGGCATAATCTTCTCCATTGTTCTGAGTGCGGGCTTCAGCCCGTAACACGCGATAAATCGCGCACTCTTAGCTTTTCTTTACTATTACCAAACCACCATTCGGCCCCGGCACTGCGCCGCGAACCATCAAAAGATTGTTATCCACATCCACTTT
>JANMDA010000081.1:0-1633 GCA_031376085.1 Chloracidobacterium sp. | reverse complement strand
GAAAGGGACGGACGAAAAGGGAGCAGGCTTCGACCGCAAGGTTCGCTACACCGACGTCTGGATCAAACGTGACGGCCGCTGGCAGGCGTGGTCATCGCAGGGAACAATAATGCGGTAACAGTTAAGGCAAATGTATAAACGAAAAGGGCAAGATCGGACGAATGTTCGGTCTTGCCTTTTGTTATTCGCCGCTTTGAAGCTTGGCAAGCATCGCTTCGGCCTCAGCGAGCTTGTCGAGCGGAACGCTTTTGATCAATTCGTTGTATCTGTTCGTATTGCCCGAGCGATCCAGGGCTTTGAGCGGATGGGTTTCGACGTTTTTGGCTTTGGCAGAAGGCGTCCATTCATAAAGGTCGTTTGGGGTGCAGCTGAGCAGCGTGCAGATCTGTTCGAGACGGTCTGACTTTATGCTGTCAACCTTATTACTCAGCAAATTCCAAGCCGTCGGCCGCGACATACCGAGATTTACTAGCTCCCGATAAGGATTCTCCATCCCGCGAAGGGCAAAAACTCTCTTCAAATTAAGTCTCAACATAAGAAAAGTATAATATTATAAAGATGAATGCTCATAATATAAGAACATTATCAAATAAGATACAATCACATCACTATATTCTCGGAACATACCATTTAAATCAACAAATGTACCAATATAATCTAACATCATTACTTAACAATGCGCAATTACACTATCGTAATCTAAAGCCGCATTAATATATTATACAAACGCAAAAGCCTTGCGAAATATAAAAAAAAGCGGCCGGAGCCGCCGTAAATGTCAAAAAAAAATTCCAACCTTGCAGCAGAGTACTATTCTGCCGATTTCGAGTGACGGTAGCCCTTGATACATCCGATCACGAGCAACATCACCCCGACCAATCCAGTTATCATGAAGAGAATGTTGAAAATCAAGGCGGCGTAAAGCCCACCGCCCACCGCCCCTATCCCTGCGGATTCATTAGTTTTGAGCGCGTCGAAGCTAGAAGATATGCCCCAGCCAATTCCAATAATGACTCCCAGCATACTAACGGCAATGATGGCTATTCCGCTGTAGAGCCACTTCTTGTAGTTACCATTTCTCATGAGACTCCGGCCTTGATGCTATCACAAACACTCAAGTCCCCGCACCGTGACACTTTTTGAACTTCTTGCCTGAGCCGCAGTGGCAGGGGTCGTTGGGTTTCATTTTTGGGCTGTCGCGGACGAAGGGCGTGTGGCGGGCGGCTTCGGCACCGGCGGCTTCGGCTCCTCCCATTGCTCCGGTGAATGCCATGCCTGCGGCCTGTCGGCGGGCACGCTGCTGTTCGAGACGGGCGAGGCGTTCGCGTTCTTCGCGGTCGTCCTGCGTGACGACCTCAAGGTGAAACAGCGCCTTGGTTGTATTCGTGTCGATGCGGTCGAGCATGTCCTGGAACATGTCGAACGACTGCTTTTTGTATTCGACAAGCGGATCTTTTTGCCCGTAACCTACCAGGCCGATGCCCTGCTTGACCTGATCGATCGAGAGCAGGTGATCTTTCCACTGGCTGTCGATGATGTTGAGCATGATGTATCGCTCGTACGCCCGAAGCGATTCGTCGCCGGCGAGCTTTTCTTTCGCGGCGTAATTGGCAGAAGCCTTTTTCCAGACCGC
>JANMDA010000050.1:0-1728 GCA_031376085.1 Chloracidobacterium sp. | reverse complement strand
TGCTCCCGGAAACACCGAACCAAAATCCAGCTTTACGTTAAAAACACCTCCCGTTATGGGCGTATTATTTTTGGGAATGGTTGCCCCAATCTGCCCTCCGCCCGAAAGCGCGTCAAATAGCAGAAACTCAAAATCATAGTTGCCGTTGGCGGCAATTCCGCCGTCGTTTAGCTTCCCCTGATAGGTAAATTCGGGTGTTTGAGCCTGAGCGCCTAGGGCAAACATACCAACAAGTGCAGTAATCAAAATTTTTCTGAACATCTTATTTTCCCCCTGATTTACAAATTTCGACATCCGGTTTTAGTGTGCAGACGACCTTTTTCAATTCGTCCATCTGCGATTGAAGCCTTTGGTTCGCCGCCTTCTGTTCGGCAGCCTCAATTTTCTGTAATTCTATCATCTTTTTCTGTGCCTCGATCTGAGCTTGTTGTTCCTTGACAGCGTTTACAAGAACGACACCGATGCGGTCGTATTTTACGCCTTCGACCAGGCCGTCTTTGTTATATGTGACGAGCAAAGGCTCTATCGCAGCAACATCTTCGGCACCGAGGCCGAGATCGGGCATTCCGCCGTCTTTCCAATTGAAAGAGATCGGGCGAAGCTGTTTTATAAGCAACAGGCCGGAAACGAATGGATTGATGTTCTGTTTGTAGCGAAGAGAAGATCCGCATGTCGAGATCTGAAAATTCGAGAAATTGCGACAGAGCGTTTCATTTCCGCCGCTTCCTAATGTACTGAAACTTATGTGACCAGTTTCCGCGATGTTGAATCTCCCGCCGGGATTAAAGGGTGCATCGACCTGAAACGCGCCAATACCACCGAAGGACGCCACGGTGCCGCCGGGACCAGCCGTTACAACGCGCAATCCCGTATTCGATGAATCGGAGATCGTCAGTTTGAATGTGGGAGCGGTTGTGCCGATGCCTACGTTTGTATCGGCGGTTGCGCCGTTGATGCCGTTGATACTTCCCAAAACCAAAGAATTGCTGGCTGAAACTTGAGCACGGGATCCAATTGCCGTTGAATTGGAAAGGGGATTTAATGGCGCTGTCCTCGCACCATAACCGATTAACGTAAGGTCGCTCGAAAATGAAGTACCGTATGTGCTACTTCCAAAAAGCGAATTGCGGTTTGTAGTGTGACCGGGAAGTTCATCCACCACGGCATTGTAACCAAACATTGCATTGTCAAAGCTACTCTGGCCGGTAAATCTGCCCGCCAAAGCACCAAAGAACGAGTTACGTGAGGCTTGACCTCCTAAATTAGCCCCCGCACCTATACCTGCGGATAAGTTGTTTATCCCCAAGTTGCTCAAGATGCGGTTGCCGCCGATGTTGTATTGCGTTGCGGCGTTAAAAATGTCCGCCGTTCCCGTGCCACTGATATTGAAAATGCTTGTGGCTTAGTTTCAAGCTTATGGGAAAATGTAGATATTGAAAGAGACTGTGTAGAGCCATTAAAATATGATTACCTTTGTGAGGTTAAGGTCGGATTTGTCAAAGATGACAATGAAAACATTATTTGTGAAAGTGTTTTAAGGAGCGCAGAAGCTGGAAATATATTTAAATTAGGAACAAAATGGAGCAAGGAAACAGCAATGAATCTTACTGTACAAAATCAAAATAACGAATTAATCCACCCTTTAATGGGTTGCTATGGAATTGGAGTTACTAGATGTATGGGTTTGTTAGCCGAAATCTATAGCGACGATAAAGGTCTAAAACTGCC
>JANMDA010000001.1:0-3781 GCA_031376085.1 Chloracidobacterium sp. | reverse complement strand
GAATACCTGCTCGTCCTCGCTGACGGCGATCGTTCCGCTGGATGACGCAAGGATCATCGTGTTAACACCAGCTTCTTTCGCCGCTTCACAAAGCAGACGCGTGCCTTGTAGATGGATGTTATTCATCGACATCGCGTCGTTATTATCACGCGAGACCTTGCCCGCAAGATGAAAGATTGACAAGGCATTTTTAACTGCATTTGCAACGTCATTAGTGTTGGTAACTGAGCCTTCGACAGCCTCAACGCCCGCGTCCTTCATCCATTCCGGCACACGCGATGCCATCACTTTCAGGTTCTTTTCGCCAGCTTCGAGAAACTGCCGAACAACATGCGAACCCAAAAATCCCGTCCCCCCAGTGATGAGTATTCGCTTCTCTGTCTTCGCTAATGCCTTTGTCTTTGCCATTTTATTTTTGCCACAGAGATCACAGAGAACACCGAGAAAATACTTTCGAATTATTTCTCATTTTCTCTGTGTTCTCTGTGGCTAATTCTTTTTAGTCTTCGATCACAGGCCCGGATTTACGGGAACGCCGCCGTTCTGCTTTCCACAATTTTCGAATAGCCTCGACATCGAATTTATCGCGCTTCCCGTCGCGCATATTTTCGATCTCGTGCTGAACGCGGGAGGCCACCAACCGATACGCCTCGGTATTCGGCACGCCTTCGGTCATTTTTTTAAGCTCATCATATTCTAAGAATCGTCCAACCTTGGCTCCGACCTTCGCTCCGATGCTGCTGCCCTTCGGGATGATCGTTCCCTTGGGAAATGCGTCGTATGTTCCCCAAATATAGATCGGCAAAATACCGATCTTTTGATTGAGTGCAAGATAGCCGATGATCGGTTTGAACTCCGCGATCTGTCCTGATTCTTGCCGGCCGCCTTCGGGGAAGATAAGCGCGTTATAACCTTCGTTGAGGATCTGCGTCACGTGCCGCAGCGATTGCCGAAGGCTGCCAGTGCGTTCGATCGGAACAAGCGTTGTGAAATTGTTCATATACGCACGCTTGTATTTTGTATCGAACCAATAGTCCGCTGCCGCGACGGCGACGGTCTGCTCGGCGACGTCTTTCCCCAACGCTTTCTTCACCAAACCTGTGTCGATGTGCGATGTGTGATTTGGAGCGACGATGAAATTAACGTGCTGCGGCACATTGGCCTCGCCCTCGATCCGCGTGTTAAGTACGCCCTCGTACAATGTATCGGTCGCGAGATCTACAACTGCATTCCCAACTCGCCGAATGATCGATGGAATAAAAATGTCGTCGTCATCCTTCTTTTCTTCGGCCTTTGGCTCATCGGCAAGTTTTTTCGATTTATCGACGCGTTGAACAGCCGTCAGCAATTCGCGAACAGACTGAACCTCATTCAACGTGTCAGGCGAAAGCACGCGGCCGCCGGCGTCTTCCACAGCAGCCTGCAGCTCGACAAACATCAGCGAATCGAATCCAAGATCGGCGAGTTTGTCCTCGACCAAAATGTCCGAAAGCGGCCTATTTGAAACGCTCGCGACGACCTTTCTGATCCACAGCATATTGTCATCACCCTTCGATTCGATAACAGTCTTGCTCTTTGATCGCGAACGGTCCTCGAGCGTTTGCAGCATCTCGACAACCTCGGGACGTTTGACCTTTCGCGTCGCGGTTCGCGGCAGCTCGAACGGCGTGATGTGCAGAACCTTTATACGTTTGAAGAATGCCAGCCCGGCTGAAACCTCGCGAAAATGCAACTCGATCTGTTTATTGACATCGGCCCTCGCAAGAGCGATGTCCTTTTCATAATCTGGAACGACAAGAACCGCGATCTTTTCGCCGCCATCATCATCGGGCAAGCCGACAACACTCATCTCTTTGATCAAAGGCGACTTGCCGTAAAGGTCTTCGATCTCGTCCGGGTAAATATTCTTGCCGTTCGAATCAATAATTACGTCTTTTGAACGCCCGACGATAAACAGATGCCCTTCTTCGTCGAGCCTGCCAAGATCACCGGTTTTTAGCCAACGGTCATTCAGAACAGCCTCGGTCGCCGCATCATTGTTGTAATAGCCGAGCATCACATTCTGCCCGCGGGCCATAACTTCGCCAACGCCGTTTTCGTCAGGTGAATCGATCTTTACCTCGACGCCGGGTAGCGGTTTGCCGACGCTTCCACGCAGCAATTTATTACCTGGACGAGCAACGGTAAGCACCGGTGAAGATTCGGTCAAACCGTAACCTTCGAGCACGGTAAACCCGAGTCCGTGCAGGTCTTTTTGCACTTTTTCCGACAAAGCAGAACCGCCCGAAATCAAATAACGCATCTTGCCGCCCATACCTTGGTGTATCGGTAAAAAGACTATCGGTCCGAGATTGAACGGCGTGTTGTCTCGTATCCATGCGTTGAATTCGATAACATTGTCGGCAAGATCGGCGATCCAATCTCCCTTTTCCCGTAGCCGCGTTTTTATTCGTCGATGAAGCATCTCCCACAAAGCCGGAACACCAACCATGCCTGTCACATGTCCATTTTCAATCGTGCGGGAAAGATCTTCGGCGGTAAGTTCATTGAGATATGTTATCTGTGTTCCGTTCGAAAACGGCGTCAGGAAACCCGCCGAAAACTCGAACGTGTGATGCATTGGCAGCACAGACAAAACGCCATCCGTGATGTCCATATCGAGTACGGACGAAAGCATCGAGATCATGTTCACAAAATTTTTGTGCGATAGCATCACAGCCTTTGGCGTTCCAGTCGTGCCCGAAGTAAAGATCAACGATGCGACCGATGTCGAATGTATCTTCTCCGGTAAAAGCGCGTTGCGTTTTGCTTCTTCATTCTCAGATTCGATCTCAAAAACATCATCGAAGGTCCAAACCGTCGGAACGCAGGCAGCCTGCCTGCGTGTCTTTTTTCCGAATTCTGCTGTCAGTCGTTCGTTCAATTCGGGATTCTCACCCGCTAGTTTTGGTGAGATGACTATCGCCGAGGCTTCGCCAGCCTTTGCAAACGCGATAATTTCATCGACAGTGCTTGCCGGATCTATCGGGATCGCCGTCGCTCCCGCTTTCAAAATGCCGAAATAGGTCATTCCCCATTCGGGCATATTGTTTGAGAACAAAATGACGCGGTCGTTGTGCTTGATGCCTTTTTTTGCCAGAAAACCGGCGGCCCGCAGCGTCAATTCACGAACGTCTTCGAATGTATATTGTTCTTTTCGCCCGTCGCGTTCGATACGCATAGCGACACGCGTCGGGAAACGCTTGACCGACGTGTCAAAAAGATCGAGCAGGTCCTTGTAAGTATATGACCGCTTTTCGACAGCCTTCAAATCTTCCTCAAGCTGCGGCAGCACCCATTTGCGCATGCCCGGAAAATGAACATTGAGCCAATAGTCGTACCAATCAAGCCGTTCGGGATACCACGGTAAAAGACTTTTTTCCTTGTCCCTGATCATTGCAATCAATGCACGCATATTGTCCGAACGATACAGATATTCGTTATCGATCATGAACGGCTTAAACATCGCAAACGCGTCCATCGTCGCCTGAGTCGTTTCCTTAAAACTCTCGGTCGATTTTTTGAGATCGGCGACGATGTTCCCGATACGTCCGCCGCCCCAACGCGGCGTCACGCGGTCCATAAGGTTGTCAGCCTGCTTCGCAATGCGATTGAGCATCGGAGCGCTTGTCAGTTCATAAGTCCGCTGAGTGACCGACGAAGCCTCGACCATGCCTGCGAGTTTGTTGACGATCTTGTTGCCCGACTCTTTGTCTTCGAAATGCTGCCGCTTGTAAAGGCC
>JANMDA010000445.1:0-2893 GCA_031376085.1 Chloracidobacterium sp. | reverse complement strand
AGAGGTCTTTAAAAATCGTTTGAATAAAGTTTCGCTGGCCATTAGAAATGTGCTCGCAATGCCGGACGTTCTCGGCATCATTGAGGTCGAAAATTTAAAGGTCATGCAAAAGATCGCCACCAAGATCAGCGCCGATGCGATCGCTGCCGGACAGCCTGATCCGAAATACACGGCTTATCTCGAAGACGGAAATGATTTTCGCGGCATAAATGTTGGATATTTGGTCAAATCGGAAAAGATTAAGGTGCTCGAAGTGAAGCAGCTTGCGGGCGATGTAAAACTTAACTATCCTGGCGGCAATGCGGAAGAAAAGTTGTTCGACCGGCCGCCTCTTATGCTGCGTGCTGAGGTCATTGACCCAAAAGCACAGAAGCCGTTTTCATTTACCGTTATAGTTAATCATTTCAAGTCATATCTCGGTGTCGACGATGCTGAAAAAGGCGACCGTACGCGCAATAAGCGCCGGCTCGAAGCCGAATGGCTCGCAAATTTTATACAGGAACGCCAGAAGGCCGACGCGAGTGAACGGATGTTAGTATGTGGTGATTTCAATGCGTTTCAATTTAATGACGGTTTCAACGATCTCATTGGAATTTTAAAAGGCAAGCCCGACCCGAATGTTCTGGTTCCGTCAAAGGGTGTTTTTAATACCGGCCTGGTAGACCTAGTTGATTACATCGGGGCAGCAAGTCGCTATTCCTATACTTTTGACGGCTCCGCTCAGGCGATAGATCATATTCTCGTAAATAAACAGACGCGCGAGCGGGTTTTAAAATTTGGCTTCGCACGTGTAGATGCGGATTTTCCGGAAATCTGGGCAAACGATGCGAACCGCCCTGAGCGCATCTCGGACCACGACGCACCTATAGTTTTCTTATCATTAGATGAGCCGGCGCCGAAAGTGCCGCCGATGACACCGGTGCAATAACGTTGAGTGTTTCGCCCTTGCTTACGCTCGGGCTTGCGCATTTTGCTAGACCTTTTCGAGTATCACCTGTGCAATGGCGTGGTCGGCGGTGTGAGAGATCGATAGGTGCACGGCGTTGGCACGGTGTTTTTCGAGGATCTTTTTTGCCTCGCCGGTAATATTCAATAACGGAACTCCGTTCGGATCGGAAACGACCTCGATGTCGTGCCAGGTGACCTTCCCGCGCCAGCCTGTTTTCAACGCCTTGAGAAAAGCTTCTTTTGCGGCAAAACGTCCGGCGTAAGATTGCCAGGCCGCTTCGCCCTTACCTTCGCAATACGCTCGCTCATTTTTTGTATAGACGCGGTCGAGAAAACGCGGAGTTCTGGTGATCGTATCGCGTATGCGATAGACTTCGATAATGTCGATGCCGGTAGAAACGATCATAGAACAGTCATCAGCCGATGAACAAACTTTAGCAGATTCGGGCTTTTTTTGGCGAAAAAAAGACGGCGTGAAAGTGCTTGTTTGCCGCGAGATGGAAGCCGCCGGTTTTGTAAACGGCTTTTCGACGAGGCTCGGAGGCGTTTCGCCGTTTCCTGAAAACAGCTTGAATCTTGCAGGCTTTGACGAAGATGCCTCGGAGAATATCTACGAGAATCGACGCCGTTTTCTTGCTGTTTTCGGTAGCGATTTTGATCTTGCCGTCGTGTGGCAGATTCACGGTGACACGATCAAAACTGTGGCGTCTGTTTCTGATATTCACAGCTCCGAAGATCGTGCCGATGCTCTTGTTTCGAACCTCAAAAATGTTTTAGCCGGCGTCAAAACCGCTGACTGCGTTCCTGTTTTGATCGGTGATCCCAAGACAGGTGCGTTCGCAGCAGTGCACGCAGGCTGGCGAGGAACAGTGAAGTCGATTGCCGCAAAAGTTGTCAAAGAACTAAGCGAAACTTATGGATCAGATCCTGTTGATATGATCTGCGCGATCGGCCCGGCGGCTTGCGGGCGCAATTACGAAATCGGACAAGATGTAATTGACGCTTTTGCGTCGAATTTTTCTGAAAGTGAAAAATATTTTGCACCGACACGCGAAGGACATGCACTTGTCGATCTTCACCTTGCAAACCGCGATCAACTGATCAACTGCGGTGTGTCAAACGAAAATATTTTCACCGCGCCATTCTGCACAATGCAACGCCCCGACCTTTTCTTTTCCTACCGTCTCGAAAAACAAAAGTACGGCAAGACCGGGCGGTTGCTTTCGGTCATTGCGCGCGGGCTGTCAGCGTGACCTGTTTGCTTTTTGGCGGGTAGCAGACCTCGTTGGTGCATGCCTGGTATTTTACGGTGACGTTTACTCGCAATGATGTACCGCGATAGCTTGCGGGGACGTTGATGTTAAACCAAAACGTCGTGCGGCCCTCGTAAACGTTGATCGTATCGGCGGAAAACTCAAACTTGCGATCACGCCCGCGCGGATAGCTGACCGCTCCTATCCGCGCGCCGGGAGCTGTCGCTCGAACCGTCGTCGGCACGGCATATTCGCCGCCGGGATTGTGCGAATTGGCATGAAGGCCGCCGGGCAAACTCAAAACAACAGTCGCGCGAACGGCCTTGCCAGGTGTGAATGTGCCGTTGCCAATCGATCCCGTGACCGTTTGTGCGCTTGCAGTGTATGTTCCCGCTGCAAAAAATATTGCCGATAAAAAGACGAACTTGTAAATATTTTTCATAATAAATTTATAGCTATTTTACGCGAAAGCTGTCAAAAAAGGTTTCGACCCATTGGGCGTTCGCAGCTTCTTCTAGCGCTGTGATTTCTAGTTTATAAACATTTCCGTTTTTCTCTGCAAGTTTATACGATATTTCAGTTTCGACACCATCGTTGTTTTTACGCGACTCTAAATGACGGTAACGATGTTCGGCAATTATCTCGGTTCCGTGGTCTACCGAATCGTCAGCTTCCAACATCTCGCTAACGAC
>JANMDA010000440.1:0-2729 GCA_031376085.1 Chloracidobacterium sp. | reverse complement strand
CTACCTCTTGGGTCGCGTCGTTATGCGCGTTGTTCCTGCTCGTTTTATTTATCTGCCAGATGATCTATCAAATGGCGAAGGGAAATGCTCCCGATTGTCATTGTTTTGGGCAGATACACAGCGAACCAGTTGGAAAAACGAGCGTGATCCGAAATGTTATTTTTGCGATTCCGGCGGCGTTTTTGGTCTTTCGCGGAAACGGATCGCAGGGAATCAGTTTGGCGGATCCCAATTTAGATGTTATGCAGTTGGTTTTTGGCGTTGCGATATTAGTCTTTTTGATAGCCGTTCTTTTTCATCTAAAAAAAATCTCGGAGCAGCAGAGGCTGATCATGCGTAGGCTTGAAATTATAGAACTTGTCGCACAGGACGGCGGCTCAGTCACGCGCGACGAAGCAGGACTGCCGAATGAAGGCCTGCCTATCGGAGCAATATTTCCTGATTTTGAATTACCTGATCTGAATGGGAACGTAGTTGCACTTGATGATCTTAAAGCCGAGCATAAGCCGGTTTTGTTTCTATTTGTCAGCCCGACTTGTAACCCATGCAAGGCTCTTGTTCCTGAAATCGAACAATGGCAGGCCGACCTAGATGAAAAACTGAAGATCGTTTTTCTTAGCAGTGGTTCTACAGAAAACAATGCAGAAAAATTTAACGGCGAAGCTCCGAAGATGATCTTGCTCCAAGATGAACGTGAGGTTGCTGAAGCCGTTCAAGCTCAGTGGACTCCGACAGCAATATTGATGGATCGACACGGAAGAATTGCCAGCCACGTTGCGGCTGGCGACTCTGCGATCCGCGAACTTGTCGAGCGTATAAGAAAGGAAGATCCGCAGCAGGAATTGACATATTTTACAAACGGCAATGGGCATTCGCATGGAAGTAAACTTGGAGAGATGATTCCACAATTCTCATTGACCGACCTTCAGGGAAATGAAATAACTTCCGAATCGCTTAAAGGACGCGAGACACTAGTGGCCTTTTGGAGCCTGACCTGTCCGTTTTGCCGCGAAATGATCGCGGAGCTTCGTGAATGGGACAACGCGAAAGGCAAAGACGATCCGGCTCTGGTTGTGTTTTCCGAAGGTGATCTGGCTGAGCATAAAGAATTTGGACTCAAATCCTCGATCATTCTTGAGGACGGCTACAAAACAGCGGAAGGGTTTGGGATGTTCGGCACACCGTCGGCGGTCCTTGTAAATGAACACGGCAAGATCATCTCCGAAACTGCTGCTGGCGCGCCGGGTATCTGGTCGCTGATCGGAAGACGAAAATAGTTTTTACAGGATGGACAGGATCAACAGGATTATTAAGAGTTCGGTCAAACTCTTATCCTGAATATCTTGTTCATCCTGTTAAATTTTCTTATGAAACCAATTGACTGGAAAGTAACCGCCCGCGATGGCGAAGCCCGAACCGGTGTGCTTAGAACAAGGCGCTCTGTTATAGAGACGCCTGTTTTTATGCCTGTCGGAACGCAAGGAGCGGTCAAGGGAATGCGCTTTGAATGGCTGGAGTCCGAGATGGACGCGCGGATTATTCTGGCCAACACATATCATTTGTTCTTGAGGCCGGGCGTTGAAACTATTCGTCATTTTGGCGGGTTACATAAGTTTTCTTCCTGGGATCGTTCGTTTCTTACCGATTCAGGCGGCTTTCAGGTTTTTTCTCTGACCAGTCTGCGGAAACTTAGCGAGGAAGGTGTTGAGTTTCGCTCGCATCTTGACGGCAGCAAGCAGTTTCTGTCGCCAGAAGTTTCGATGGAGGTTCAGGCTGCGCTTGGGTCGGACATCGTAATGGTCTTTGACGAATGTCCACCGGGCGATGCCGGATTTGACGAGACGAGGAAGAGTCTCGAAATGACCGCACGCTGGGCGGCGAGGTCGAAAACCAGATTTGATGATCTGCAATCAGTACCACCTGCGGTAGCGGGTGGTACTGACTTGAGCGGACATCAGGCTCTTTTCGGCATTGTTCAGGGAGCCGGGCATTTGGAATTAAGAAAAGAAAGTCTGGAGCGGACGGTTGAGATCGGCTTTGACGGTTATGCGATCGGCGGCCTGAGCGTTGGTGAAGAAAAGAGCGTGATGTATGAAGTGCTTGATTTTCTTGCGCCGAAAATGCCCACGGACGCTCCTAGATATTTGATGGGTGTAGGGACACCGGAAGACTTGCTTGAAGCGGTGTATTGCGGCGTTGACATGTTCGATTGCGTAATTCCAACGCGAAACGGCCGCACTGGCAGTGCATTTACTTCGCGAGGAAAACTAAATATTCGCAACGCAAAATTCGCACTCGATTCAGGCCCGCTTGATCTTGATTGCGGCTGCTCAGTGTGCCGACGTTATTCGCTCGGCTATCTGCGGCATTTGTATCAGGCGAATGAAATGAACGCCGCAATAATGATCTCCCATCATAATGTTGCGTTCTTTATGAACACGATGCGGCAGGCCAAGGAAGCGATAAAACTCGGCACCTTTGCACAGTTCAAAATCATGTTTCTTGACAAATTATCCGAAAATGACCGCGTAGATGTTTGATTAACCCAGCCGGACTGTATATTATTGAGTTTTTGTCTTTACACGCACTGTGTTATGAATATTTACCTTTTTCTGTTTCAGGGCGAAGCTGCTCCAGGCGCAAGCAGTTGGATCATAAGTATCTTGCCATTCGTCTTTATTTTTGGCATCTTTTACTTTCTGGTCATAATGCCGCAAAAGAAGCAGAAG
>JANMDA010000407.1:0-12219 GCA_031376085.1 Chloracidobacterium sp. | reverse complement strand
AAAACTTCGAAAATGCGTCGCGGAGATAATAGTTTATAAGATGTGAAGGGTTACTATCCATCTTGCAGATAGCGGTTGACGGTGCCGAGGCCGATCTGTAACTGTTCGGCGATGTCGCGTTGTTTGAGGCCTTTGGTGGCTAATGCCTTGGCGGCGGCGATCAGTTTGGTGCGTTCGGCGTTGGTTGATTCGTAGGGGCGCGTTGTGTGGTGCGTTTCGTCGTCGAATTCTACAAACGTA
The DNA here is from genome assembly GCA_031376085.1 of Chloracidobacterium sp. GTDB lineage: Bacteria > Acidobacteriota > Blastocatellia > Pyrinomonadales > Pyrinomonadaceae > OLB17. Next base: position 11,979 of record JANMDA010000407.1, on the reverse strand, counting down.
AATTGCGGGAAATTGTCGGGCTTTTCGAGGCGGCAGACTATTACGTTTGAGGCGTCGTAGATGGCAGGGCAGTTTCGCTGTTTAATGTGCTTGATGTAACGCAGGTCTTTTGCGCGGATGCTTGTGCCGATCGCGAATAAATTGTCAGCAAAATTTGCCAGCATCTTTGAGCCGGCGAGATCGTTAACGGTCAGCGGTTTTGTGATCGGCCGCTTTGGCGTGTGTGCGAGAACGAGGATCGACATGCCGTAGTCGGATTTCATTTGCTTGAGAGCTTTCATTAAAGCAAGGGCTGAGCTGGCGCTGGTATTTGCGGTGGCGAGGTATGAGATATTGTCCACGATCAGAATTTTTGCTTCGGTCTCGCTTAGACGCTGGATGATCGAATGAGCAAGAAAATCTCCCATAGTCTTGAAAGCCGCAGGCAATTCGTCATCCCATTTGATCTCGCTGCGGATAAGGTTATCTGAAAATTCATAACGGCCTACATATTGGTTGTCTTGTATACCGCGTGAGTAGCGTTCGCGAAACTGCGTACCCGAGAGTTCGAAATCGAGATAGAGGACCTTTTGCGTGGCAGTGTCGTTTTTGAGTATGTTCGAGAGAACCATTTCGGAGCTGCCGCGGGCGATTGATTAGCCGATCTGGACAGTGAGAATGCTTTTTCCTAAGCCGGTATCGGCAAACATTATCGCAAGCTCACCTTCCTTCCATAGATCTCCAAAAAGAGGTTTTGCAGCCGGTTTGCAGTCAGTGGACTCGAGCCATTCGTTGGCGGGACGCACGTCGAGCATGTTGTCGCCGGGATGTATGATCGGATTCTTTTTGCGGTACTCGTCGAGCAGCTTTTTGTGTTTGTAAGGCGGCTCCCAGCCAAAGACCGATTCGTAGCCTTCGAGGTCGAGGTCGGAGAGATCGTCGTGTTGAGTTTCGAATTCGTCGCTCATTGGTTTGTTTTTATGAAGTGTAGCGAATGTTCCTGTGATAGTCAAATGTTGCGATAATGAAACAAGACGGTGAATATGTATTCAGCTTTTTTGTAACTTATGTGGAGTGTTACGCCCTTACTAACGTGCGGGCTTCTGCAATTGACTACCTACCGCTTACTGCCAACTGAAGTAATCAGGTCGCTGACCCATTCGGCTCTTGCTTGCCAAGTGCCGGAGCGGACAGATTCCTGTCTTTTGCGTGCGAGTTCAGGGTTAGTTTCGTTGAGGGCGTCTTCTATAAGTTTGATAAATTCGTCGCGGCTGCGGGCTATGCGGAGGACGTCGGCCATCGGTTCGTATTCGGGGAGAGGCGAGATCACGACGGGCTTTCCGGTGGCGAGGTATTCGCGCACCTTTATCGCCGATCCGTAGCTCGTGAACGCGTGCTCGGTTTCCCACGGCAGGACGCAAACGTCGAAACCGGCGGCGTAACGCGGCAGCTCGCTGTAAGGTACGGGCGGGAAGAAATGGACGTTCGGCAGGTCGGCGAGGTCGGTGCCGCGTGCGAGATTGCCGATGAAGATCCAATGCCATTCGGGGCGTTCGACGGACGCACGTTTGATCAATTCCTGGTCCATCAGCCACGGCTCGATCGCTCCGAAATATCCAAGACGCGGGTGTGGGATCGCCTCTATTTCGGGAGCCACGGAGAGAACCACCCCGTCAGCGGAAGCCGCTGCCACCCCTCCTTCGTAAGGAGGGGAGCCGAATATTTGGGACCAGTGTTCGAAATCGACGGCCTGTTCGAGGAGATAGGATTTTTCGAGGCCGTGAGTTGCTTCGGCGAGGAGCTTGCGGCCGGAGTAGAGGACGATGTCGGCTTTTTCGATAGCGTGATTGTGTAGGCGGCGGATCGTTTCGGGATTGACGGCGTGGTCCTCGGAATTGGCGTCGTATTTGTCGGAGACCTGGTAGATCACGCACGACTCGTTCATCTTGCCGATCAGCTCGGCGGCGGTCGGAATCGCGATCCAGAGGATCGGTGCGGTCATTCCCTTTCGCGTTGCTAACAGGCCGATCTGTTGGCGTAATAATGTTTGATTTATTTTTCGCGCAACGGCGTTGCCGTAGAAGGGAATGGTCGCAGGCGAGACGACGGTGATGCCTTCGTCGGTGGTGCGTGCGAGTTTGGCGTAACTTTTAAGTTTGCGGCCTATCTTGAAGAGAATGTCTTTGTTCGCGAGCGAAGGCAGGCCCATCGAGATCGAGTTGACGAAGATCACCTTGTTGCCGGCACGCGCGAATTGCCGCATCAGATGATTTTTTGAATGCGGATGGTGATACCACCAATCTTCTCCGCCAAAGCATATTATTGATCGGTCTTTGAGCATTTCGTAAGAAAGTTTTTTGCCCGCGAATAGCACGAATAATACGAATAGGGAAATCTATTCGTGTGCATTCGCGCTATTCGCGGGCAAGTTCCTGATAACGCAAAGGCTGAGGCCCATTATGAGATAAAAGATCATCACGACTTCGGAATCGCCCCAATTGTAATGAACCAATCCACTTGTTAAAAATCCTATAGTGCCGCCGAATGCACCGAGGAGAATGCCGCGTTCCATCCATTCAAGATCATTGTGTCTAAGCTTTCGCCAAAGCATTCGGAGGTAGATGAACATCCAAATGATCCAGGCGATCAGTGTCGGAACGCCGCGTTCGAGGGCGAATTGGAGCGGCGTGGAATGCATATGGCCGAGCGGCTGGCGGCCTTCGTCAAACATGTGCCATTCGAGGTAGTGATATTTGATCGAATCCATTCCGATCCCGACGGCGAGATGTCGCGGGTTACTTATCAGCACACCAAACCCTTCGTGCCAGACCCTGAGCCGCCATGCGGTCGATTCGTCTGTTGTGTCGATAAAACCAACCTGACGTTTTTGCTGTAAAAAGAGCAAGCCTGCAACTGCAAGCGGTATAGCAAGAGCGACGCAGATAATGACTGTTCGGCGGCTTGCACCGAGCAAGACCATTACTGTTGCGGAGATCCCAAAAGACAGCCACGAAGCCCGTGTGATCGTTAGGAATAATGCGATTCCATATGCGGCAAGCGCGACGATCAGCAAGATACGGTTTCGCGAAAAAGTGTAGCCGGACAGAGCGATCAACAGGCCAAGCGCGAGCGATGCGATCAACTGCAAAGCCTCGGCAAATGTGATGAATTGTCCGTAAAAACCCGACGCTCGTGTATCGCGTCCGCGCGACCATTGAACTATTCCGAGACCTTCAACTCCAAGGGGGAAGTTTGGTAACGGCAGCTTATATGTGTCGATGAGTTCGTGGCGGTATACCGTAATTGCGGCAATGCCGTTGGTAGAATGCTGCGAAATTGCGGCGTATAATTCGTCCGGTGAATTAATGTCGATGCCGTTTGCCTTGAGGATCGTGTAGCCTTCTACGACGCCGGCTTGACGCAGCGGGCTGTCGGCGGTCAATTGTAGAACTTTGAGATTTTTGCCGATGATCTGGGTTGCAAAAGTGTAAAGGCACGCGGCGAAACACGAGATCAAAACGATTGCGACGAGCCGGTGAAGCATGCGGCGAGTCGTTGTGTATTCGGAAACCAAGTAAACAATTGTGACCAGCGAGACAGGCACCATTTTTCGCAATGAAACTTCCGGTTCGTATGAAAAAAAAGAAGAAACAAGTGTCAATCCAACGAAGATAATAACTGCAATATCGAATCCGCTTCTTCGACATTTCGGGCGGATAAATATCAAACGGATCAACCAAAACAGAAGTGCGAGTGCCCAAGCCATTTGCGTTGCAGCGATAGATATTGGAGCAGACAGAGCGAGAAGCAGCAAGCAAACCTGTATCGCCCACGTTGTAAATTTTTCGCCCTTTGATATCTGCTCCATTTTTTTTATTTGATCGCGGTAATGATGACATTCCAACCGACCGTGCGCCGCATCCATCGGAAAAACCATTCAGGGAGAAACTTTCCGACAAAATAGATCTCGGAACGCGTGAGCTGATCGACCTCAACACTTACCTTGCTAAACATCGAGAAAAGCTTGTGAGCTTCGAGACGGCTGTATGCTTTTACGAGAGGGCGGCCGCCGCTTTCGTTGAATTCAACATATTTACTCATTATGTCGGACGGAGAAAGGCCGCGAAGCAGTTCGCCGCGATAGATGCCTTGCTTGAGCATCAATTCGACCCAATAGTTCCAGGAGTTTCGGTAGTAGAGCATAACCTTTGCAGTGCCGCCGGGCTTGAGGACACGATGAGCTTCGCGAATTGCCGATTCGGTTTCGGGAGTGTGATGAAGCACGCCGTTTGAGTAGAAAACGTCAAAGCTATTGTCAGCAAACGGCTGGCGTTCGGCATCGGAAAGCGAAAAATCGCCGGGCATTTCGTAGAGCCGGAAGCGGTGCCGCGATATCTCGACCGAACGCGGCGTAAGGTCAACGCCGGTAACTTTCGCTCCGCCGCGCGCAAATTGCAAAAGGTCGGTTCCCATGCCGCAGCCGACCTCGACGAGCCGTGCGCCGACAAATTTGTCAAAGCCCATCACCTCGCGCATCCATGGAGCGTATTCCTCGTAACGATGTCTTTCCACATCGTCGAAGAATTCGCGCGTTCCAAATTCACGCTCGCGGCCATGAACGGCGCCGCATGGATCCGCTCCCCACTGCTCGCGGGCGCGAAGTTTTCCTTCGGCTAATTCTGTGTGTTCAATTTCCACTTTTTTCGGTTTCGCCAGGCGTGTGAGACATCACTTTTTCTAAGATCCAAACAACGGCAACGCCCGCGAAAATAAACAAACATGCCTGCATCGGCAAACTGTAGCGTATTTCACAATGCAGCGCCGTGCCAAACACCAAATAGTAGAAAATGGCCGACATTATAAGCAGTGTCATTCGCAGGTTTTCGCGGGCGGCGAGCCAAATGCCGATCAGCATCAGTGGCAAAATGATGTATCGAAGCACGCTTTGTGCATAGCCAAAAATTGTTACGATCAACGTCAGCGGAAAGAAACGCCATTCCGGCGGCAGGCATTTAGCTGAGGTGATGTTGACGCCGGTGGTGCCGTAAATGGCGGAATCTTCGCCCGCGTATTTCAAAAGGCCACACATTCGATGTGCCATCACTCCGGCATACCAGATTGGATGAGAGCCGATGACGTTAAGGGCCTTATGCATTCTTTCACGGTCACGCTGTACACCGTCGGGCCAGTAAAGCGTGACTTTTTCATCTTGCGGCAGATCTAGCTGGGCACGTTCTTTTTCGAGCAATTGACCGTCACCGTAAACCGCGCCGAATTCGGCTGCACGTCCGGTTTCGCCTATCCCTTCCCACAGATTTGTTCCGGCACCTAATCCTGTCGGCACAAATGCTCGGAAGGCGACAGAATTGCGTATGACAATTGGCGAAATCAAAATCAGATTTCCTATGATAACCGCCGATGCGATCAAGAGTCGTTTCGGCCATTTAGCTCGTATATAAACCAATAGCGCGGCCGCCCACACGAACATCAACAAAAATGCGTTTGCGCGAAACCAACAAGACGCGCCGATCATCGTTCCGGCTCCGAGTGCCCAATACGCATTTTCGAGTTTCGCCGCACGGATCAGCATCCAAACACCGATAAGAACAAGCCAGCTTGTCGGAGCATCGGCGAGCGGCGAGGCACCGTAAAAAGCTAGAAGCGGCGAGAGAGCGGCAAGTATTCCGGCTGCAACGCCTACGCTCCATTTGAATGCATTCGCTCCCGTAACAACTATGAGTAAAACGGACACTGAATCCAGTATCGTTTGGATGATCTGAACAACGTGGGCCGACCTTATCCCGCTGATACCATAGATCATGGCTAGCCAAAGCGAGTAACCGGGCGGATAGATAGCGGCGTTTGTTTGTGATGGATCTCCGATCCAAAATGCAGGTGCGCTGCCGCTGAGAATTGCATTAGCCTGTTGGTCGAAAATATTATAAATGCCGTAAGGGAACCAACCTGCATCGTTCAAATGCGTCCCTACAAAGTATGCAGTCAAAAGACGCACAATGACTGCAAGAACAAAGATCGACAGGAATGCGGAAAGATGACGCTGCCAGAAATAGACCTTCGCCGATCCGATGCTGATTATTTGCTCATCCTTTTCCATTGCATCTATGGCGATCTAATTTTGAATCTCGCAAAGAACCGCGATGCACTCGCGGCTTGTTCTTGAAAACGCAAAGGCAAGCGACATTGCGGGATATCGAAAAAGTAATTTCAATTTGTTTGCTTCCGCCAAAGAATAATTGTAAAAATCTTCGGAAATGATCTTTAATCCGCTGAGGCGGGCGAGATCGTGCAATTCGGGAAGCGTAAATTCATGATGATGGCCGATGAAGGGCGTTTCGGAAAGGTAAATATCGGCAAGCTGGGCAAGTGGCGTTTGGCCACGGAGAAGACCAATGCGTTTCGGCCAATATGCTATGTTTGGAGCTTCTAAATATATCCGGCCTCTCGGCGCTGTCAGACGTTTTACATTTTCGATCAAGGTTTTTAACGAATGCGGATAATGTTCAAGCACCGCCATAGCTGTTACGAAGTCAAATTTCTGTGGCAGATCACTGTCTGCATTAAACGGATCATAGTCGAAAATTTCTACCCCGCATTGTTTGATCTGTTCAAAAAGAGGCGTGAAAGATTCGCCGTAAAACTTTAATGTCTCGGTCATAGCAACCTCGAAACCGAGTTTCTTTGCCGTCATCGGCCACACGCCCCAAAAGCCGCCGACATCGCATAAACTTCGGCCTCTCGTTACAACAAGCGAGCAGTAAGCCTTATAAAACCGGATCGACGAGAGCCGCAGATAGCCGAGGAAATCCATTCGGCCCGGTAACCACGCGATGCAATGCCGCGCGATGTCGGATTGCATTTCCTCATTCCAATGCAGCCAGATTTCGTCAACGGACGATTGATAGACCTTGTCGAATTCGGAGAAAGAATGTTGCGTCATTTATTTATCAGAGATCAGAAATCGCCGTCATTAAAAGCATCCAAAACGCGCTCGGCGTTTTGCTGCCATGTATGTTTGGCAATAGCTGAGCTGCGTGCGGCTATGCCCAAACGCGATAATAACATCGGGTCATTTGCGAATTTTACGATCGCATCGCTCAACTCTTTGGCATTTCCCGGTTCGACGAGTAAAGCCGTCTCATTGTCTGCAAGCACATCGCCGATCTGGCCGAGGCGGCTGGCAACTATTCCTTTGCCGGCGGCCATGTATTCAAAAAGCTTGGTCGGTGAGCCGAAAAATGCGCTGCCGTCGGCGAGCGGCACATGCGGCGAAACCAGAATATCGCACGCATCCAAAAAAGCAGGAACGCGTTCGTGCGATATGATGCCGGCGAATGTTACGCGTTCGAGATCACCGGACGCGCGGAGCATGTTTTCGACCTCGGCACGCAGGCTACCGTCGCCAACGAGCAAGAAATGAATATCGGCGTCGTTTGGTGTCATTGCTACAGCATCGGCCAACGCCAAAACGCCATGCCACGGGCCGAATGTGCCGACGAAGCCGACGAGTATCTTGCTTTGGGAAAGACTCAATTCCTCGCGAACTTTTTCACCGCCTGCACTGGGACGGAATACATTGACGTCAACGCCGTTTGGATTTACAACTATTTTTTCGGCGCCGACGCCTGACTGTAACAAATTATTCTTCTCTACTTCGGAAATAACAAATATTCGGTTCGCTGCTTGCAAATTGAGACGCTCACAGCGTTCGAGCAGATCGAGTTTTTCCGTCTTATCCCAATGTTTGCCGATCCAAACTTCGGAGCCATTGTATTCGAGAAAAAGCGGCACTTGCGCACGCAAACTCGCCTCTACGCCGGCCCATGAAAAGCGGCAGTAGCGTTGATAAATAAAGTCCGGCGGCGAAGCTGCTATCTGATCAGTTGCTGCTGATGAAAACGCCGCACTATTATATATATCAAACGCCGAGCGCGGCATTATGTCGGGATCAGGCGCGATCTTATTAAACTTAACGCGATTTTTATTGAGTCCGGCAATCTCGTCATTACTAAAAAACGTAATCGTCGATCCAAATTTGAGCAAACCATTTACCACGCCGTTGATGTGGCTGGTCGCTCCGCCCGGCTGAGTTCCCGCAGCAGGCGTCGCACGCAGGTATGTGACAGCGAGATTGTTATTCTTTTCAATTTTCGATCTTTCAGGCTGTGATGTTACCGCAGCCGCTGCGCGTTCGAGCCGGTCAAGAGTTTTACGGGCATCGCGAACCGCAAGTTTTCCACGAGCAAAATTTTTGGCGATACGAATCGGCGCTCCGATTAGCAAGCTCATACGGGTGCCTGACCGAATTTCACCTTTAGAATCCAGAACAAGAGATTCTCCTGCACCTCCAAGTGCGCCAAATAACATCAAGGCATTGCTGCCGTATTGCCAGGCGATGCTTTCCGTCATGACCGCGAATACGTCCGGCCGCTTTTTGCGCAAAGCGGAGAGACGCTGAAACATTGTTCCTGTTTCGAGTGACGCACGCGGGAATGTAATGATCTCGGTATCATCGTAACGCGAATTCAAAATGTCCGCTGCGATCTTAGGGTCGCCGCTGAGAGTAAGCAGAACAACTCTCATGTATCCGCCTCCAGGTTGCGTCGGAGTGCAAAAAACCAGCCGCTTGAAAATATGATAGGTATTTTGTCTGTGACACGAGCGTTCCAATCGATAAACGCAGGAAAACGCGCCAAGGTGTGTCCCGCGAACGGGCCCGAAGCGAGCGTCGAGCCGTTTTTCTTTGTGATCGTAAGGCCGCAAGATTTGAACATTTTATGGATGCGTCCCTGCGTAAAAAATTGTATGTGTCCGCTCTCGTGATTTTCGGTGCTTGATACCATGTGCTGACTGCCGTTTTGTGCCGACCGCCGCGCTGCATACTTTTCCAAAAGCCGATCCAGTTTTAGAGATTGAAACAACCACGAATCCCACTCGAATTCACCATAGCCGTTCGGCACTGTCACGATAGCCAGCCCGCCATTTGTCATATGCCGCAGCGATTCCGCTAACAATTTTTCTGGCTCGCTGACATGCTCAAGCACCTCGGAAAGTATCACGATATCGAATGGCTCGGTATTCATTTCTTCGATGCTTCCGCAGATAAACGTTGCGTTCGGGTAATCTCTTGCAAGTTCTGCTGCCATATTGATCGAAGGCTTGTGCGTATCTATACCAGTCAATTGATAGCCCAGCCGGGCGAGCGGCAATCCAAGTTGGGTAGCTGAGCCACAGCCGACATCGAGGATACGCAGTTCGGAATTCTCGCGTCCCGGAAAAGCAGTTTCTATCGAATCACGCACAAACCGCAGACGCTTGCCGTAACCCCAAAGATCTTCCTTTGTGTCGATATCGTTCATCTTAGTTCGGCGTCAGAAGTATTTGGCCGGTGAATTTTTAAGAGGCCGCGAAATTCGTCTCCGCGAAGCAGGAACATTTCGGAAAATGACCTTCCCGTTTTTGACCGGAAATAAACGGCGACCAAGCCAAACATCAGTGAATAAGAAAAACTCGAGACGGCAGCAGCGGCGTAAGCACCGAACCACGGGACGAATACGAGATCGAGCGTGACGAATAGCAGCATCGTTACGACCCAAAATATTGGGATCGCTTTTGGCAAACCCAGGCCGCTGAAATACTGTGCCTGAATGATCTCAAGCCCTATCAAATATACCCCGGGCAACAGTATCAAAACTTGAAATGGAACCGCCGCAAATGCAGGCCCGTAAAGAACCGGAAGCAAAAACGCGAAAGGTATGGCAGCAATGCAAACTATCAACATTAATAAAGATGCATGGCGTGTTACGCGGCATGTCATTTCACCGCTTGTGTCCTGAGCCTCCGCGACACGCGGAAAAAGGACGGTCGAAATCACGTTTGGCAATAGAATTAGAAGCGTTCCAACCTGTGACGAAACCGCATAAACACCTGCCTCGCTGCTGCCATGAAAATAGTTTACGATCAGCAGATCAGCGCGAAAAATGATTGCCGACGAGAGCATGGCGAAATAAAATTTTAAGCCGTATCGAAACATTTGACTGCCAAGCGAACGGTCGAATCGAAACTTGCCGCCTTCCGCTGTTGCCGTGCGAAACAAGATCGACATAACAACCAGGCTCAGGATCGCCGCTGTTGCAGTATTTACAGTCACAAGAGCAAGCAAACCCATTCCAAGGAAAACCAGCGTAACGAGCGGATTGATGACAAGGAACGCTTGCGAAAACAGGTCGAACGAATTGTAACGCCCAATATTGCCAAGGCCGAGAAATACTGCGAGCGAAAATTGCATTAATATTTGAAACGGTATCGCGATCACGGCAATCGTTATCAGTTGCATGGGAATGCCGCCAAACAGTTCAGGTTTAGCGGCGGTTAAAAATAAAATTCCCAGAGCAAGAATGATACCCGCGGCAAAAGCGAACGACACGGCGACCGCCAGCACTGATTTGAGCCGCTGGCGGTCACGAGCGACGAGATAGGTCGCAGCCGAAGTGAGGCCGAAGCTGCCGAAACTGAGCGCGAGCATCGTCATCACATTTAGTGACGCAAGCGTGCCGACGCTCGCAGCCCCAAGCCATCGCGCGACAATTACGCCGGCAAGCATACTGCCGCCGGCAATAGTGAGACGGGCGCCGAGCGTCCACGCGACATGACGCGAAAACCTTGCGGCTCCTGTCTCAACCGTTATCGATCCAGTGCTCATACCAAAGACTCAAATTTAATAACGCCCACAAATGAAAACTCCACTCGGCACGTCCGCTGCGATGTTCCGAGATCATCCGCTCGACAAAGGCACGGTCAAAATAATCACGCTTCCATATCGACGAACTCAAAAACCGTTCGGTGTATTCTTCGCCAAGACTCGTCCTAAACCATTCTCGTATCGGCGCCCCGAATCCACGTTTTTTTGAGTAAAGCAGATCGTGCGGCAGTATCGATTCGAGTGCGCGTTTGAGGATGTGTTTGCCGGTCGTCCCGTTCACTTTTAGCTCGCGCGGTATCGCAAGCGCATACTCGACGAGATGATGATCGAGAAAAGGAACTCGAGCCTCAACAGACGTTGCCATCGTTATTTTATCGACGCGCATCAGCAACAATTCGGGAAGGCGCAGCTTTAATTCAAGATAGGTCATACGCGAGAGCATGTCGGACGCGGGCCGTTCTCGTTCGATATGATTTAGATATTTCTTAACCGTTGCCAATGACGAGTGGCCGTTCAAAGCGACGCGCATTCTCTGAGACAGCACGCTCGGTTTTAACGATTCATCGTAAACGACAGCGCCGCCCCAGAACATCGGCTCACCTTTTTCGAGCCGCCGAGCAAGCTCGATCAACACCTTTTTTTTCCCCGTCGCTTTCAGGACATTTCGAAACGATCCGCCCATCGCTTTTCTTACAATTGCAGGAGCGCGTTCGGCATATCGCCAAAATCCTTCGTGCATGCGCAGATTCCGAACATAATTTTCGTAGCCGCAAAATATCTCGTCGGCACCTTCGCCGACCTGGACAACGGTCGTGCCGGAATCACGCGCCAGCTTTGATACATAATACAACGGCACGCATACCGGATCGGCGATAGGCTCGTCCTGATGAAAAACCAGCTCGGGTAGAAAGTCGTTGAACTCCTTGTCGCCGATCATCACTTCGTGATGGTTTGTGTTGTAAATTTTTGCGATGCGTCGAGCGGATTCGAGTTCGTTGAGGTATTCATGATCGTGAAAACCGACCGTAAATGTATCGACCGGACGGTCCATCAATTCCGACATCAAAGCAACATTTGCGCTCGAATCGACACCACCCGAAAGAAAAACTCCAAACGGCACGTCGGACATCATTCGTTTCTTTATCGATGAGCGAAGAAGCCGCAGTATCTCGTCAATGTGTTCTTTTTCGGTGCGTTCAATTACATCCTTTGACGGCAAAGCATCCCAATATTGATCAATCCGAACTTCACCCTTACTGTTTATTACAAGGCGATGGCCG
>JANMDA010000383.1:0-3711 GCA_031376085.1 Chloracidobacterium sp. | reverse complement strand
GTGCCTAAGCTTATGCGTTTTGGGAGCAGTCTTTTTTTTGGCCACGGCCAACACATTTGCCCAATCAAATTTAGACGATCTTAGAAATATTTTGCGAAAAAGATAGAGCAGAAATGGCAGCGCATTTGGGCCGAGAGCGGGGCGTTTAACGCTGAGATCGATGATGAAAAGCAGAAATTTTACCAGCTTGAAATGCTGCCTTATCCGTCGGGCAATCTGCACATGGGGCATGTGCGGAATTATTCCGCCGGAGATGCGCTTGCGTGGTACAAGCGGCTGAAGGGCTTTAATGTTTTGCACCCGATCGGGTGGGATTCGTTCGGCCAGCCTGCTGAGGATGCGGCGGTCAAGCGCGGCGTCAATCCGCGCACTTGGACAGAGGAAAATATCGAGATAATGCGTGGGCAGCTTCAGCGGATCGGGGTGAGCTGTGACTGGCGTCGGCAGATGTATGCCCACACGCCGGAATACTACAAATTCGACCAGTGGTTCTTTTTGAAGATGTACGAGATGGGCCTTGCGTACAAAAAGAAGACGCAGGTCAACTGGTGCGAGCATGATCAGGCGACGCTCTCGAACGAACAGGCAAGCGGAGGCATCTGCTGGCGCTGCGGCAATCCTGTTACGAAGAAAGATCTTGAGCAATGGTTCCTGAAAACGACTGCTTACACTGATCAATTGCTTGACGACATGGCCGAGATCGAGGCCGGTTGGCCGGCGAATGTTTTGAAGCGGCAGAGCGATTGGATCGGCCGTTCGGAAGGGGCTTTCGTCAAGTTTGACGTGAAAGGCTCGGACGAAAGAATTGAGGTTTTCACCACGCGTATCGACACGATCTACGGCGCAAACGCAGTCGTCGTTGCCGCCGAACATCCGATCGTTGAAGCGAAGCTTGCGATGATGTCAGCAAATGTCGTTGCCAAGATCGCCGCGATCCGTGCCGAAAATGCAAAACCGACCGACCACGAAACCGAGATCAAAAAGGACGGCATTGACACCGGACTGAAAGCGATAAATCCGTTCAGCGGTGAGGAGTTGTCAGTTTGGGTCGGCAATTATGTGATGATGGATTACGGCACCGGCGCTGTGATGTCGGTTCCGGCGCACGACGAGCGTGATTTTGATTTTGCGAAGAAATTTGGATTGCCGATGGTTATGGTGATTGAAACAAAGGCTGAACCGCCTGCGTCAGCTGGTGGAACGAACGTGGAATCACATTCAACGTCTAAGCCAACCGCTCACGCTGTCGGTTCTGCCTTTACCGACTACGGCGTCATGGTCAACTCAGGCGAGTGGTCGGGCAAAACAAGTGAAGATGGTAAGCGAGAGATGGCCGAGTATGCTGAAAAGCATGAGTTTGGCCGGGCTGCGACGACATATCGATTGCGCGATTGGGGCATTTCGCGGCAGCGGTTTTGGGGTTCGCCGATACCGATAATTTATTGTGATAAATGCGGTGTTGTGCCTGAGAAATTTGAGAATTTGCCGGTACGTCTCCCTGACACTGCGCCGTTCACGGGCACAGGCGAATCGCCGCTTGCAAAAGTGCCTGAGTTTTACGAAACGACTTGTCCGAAGTGCGACGGCCCGGCGAAACGCGACACTGATACAATGGACACTTTTGTCGATTCGTCGTGGTATTACTTTCGCTATACTGATCCGCAAAATGAGGTGCTGCCATTCGACACGGAAACTGCGGCTTACTGGACGCCGGTCGATCAATACATAGGCGGCGACGATCATGCTGTGATGCATCTGATCTACGCGCGTTTTTGGACGAAGGTGATGCGTGATCTTGGTTTGGTGAAATTTAATGAGCCGTTCAAACGCCTTCTGACGCAGGGAATGGTCGTCGGCGAGACGTTCTTTGACGACGAAACGGGCAAGAAGGTCTATCACATGCCTGATAAGGTCACCGTAACTCGCGACGCAAAAGGCAAGATCACGAGCGCCGTGTCCACTGAAGGCAAGACATTGAAATACGGCATCGAGCGCATGTCCAAATCAAAGGGCAACGGCGTCGATCCTGATGAAATGATCGAGATCTACGGTGCCGATGCTGCGCGGCTTTTCGTTATGTTTGCCGCACCGATCGAGAACGAATTGGTTTGGAACGAAGCTGGTATCGAAGGCGCGGTTCGCTTTTTGCAGCGGGTTTGGCGGCTGGTTGGCAGTTGGCGATTGGCGGTTGGCAGTAGGCAGTCGGCTGTGGTCGGCAGTGAAGAGTCGTCAGCGGAAGCTCGAAAATTAAGGCGGAAGACGCATCAAACGATCAAGCGTGTTTCGGATAATTTCGAGAGTTTGCAGTTCAACACGCCGGTTGCGGCTTTGATGGAACTGTCGAATGCGATCGGTGATTTCCCGGTTGAGCCGGACAACGCGAGCGACGACGAGATTTTCGCCGTCCGCGAAGCTCTCACGAGCCTTGTCCTGATGCTGACGCCTTTCTCGCCGCACACTGCTGAAGAGCTTTTCTCGGTGTTGATCGGCAATGAAAAAGGCATCGTGGCGAACGACGCTCGATTTTCCGAATACAGCGAAGAGCTTGCAAAGGCCGACGAGATCGAGATACCCGTTCAAGTCAACGGCAAGCTGCGTTCGCGGCTGATGGCCTTGCCCGAAGCTTCAAATGAAGAGCTTGAGGCGATGGCATTTGCGGACGAAAAGGTCCGTGAATACACCGACGGAAAAGAGGTTGTCAAGGTTGTTGTGGTGCCAAAACGCCTCGTTAATATTGTCGTCAAAGGGTGAATTTGCAAAAGGTGCGCATGTTAGTAAAGGCGGTACATTCAACGTTGAGTGTATCGCCCTTGCTTACGCGCGGGCTTGGGCATTAGATCTCAGAACAGTTCGATCTGTCCGTTGAAGGCATCAACCGGCGGATCGCCTTCGTTGAACATTATCTGTTCCCATGTGAGCGGTGACACCGAGCCCGCAACCCCGACCGGTGCGAACCTAAGATTCAGCAGCACGCCTTCGTCACTGACCGGTATTGGACCGTAGAGCACAACTCGTATCAGTCCGGGTTCTTTAGAATTGGACACTGCGATCAGGCCGCGACTGGCAGTTCCCGCCACATCGACCAGATCGGCCATCGGCTGTATAACATTCGGGTCATATCTGAGATCGAACTCGTAGGAAATTATTCCCTTATCCGCCACGCCGGATACGTTGACCGGCACAATGACTTCTTTATCGGCCGGCGCTTTTATATTCGGCAAATTAACATCAATGGCTCGCTCAGGCCCGCGTTCATTCGTCCGCGCGCCGGTGTTGTTCCAGTTGCCGCTCACATCGCCGCTGAGGATGCCAACGAAATCCTCGCCGGTAAGATTTCCTGTCACAGAAGCATATGTTCTGCTCGTCGGCGATGCGCCGACAGGGAATGACGGGCCGGGCGGCAGGAAGAAACGCCAGGTTCCCGTTATTCCGGTTCCTGCTCCGGCACCGGAGGCAACGAAAATAGCGATCTGGCCCGCATCAAACGATGAAATAGAACCATTATTGCTTACGTCGGCCGAAACTTTCTGGTTATTGGTCGATAAAACAACGGTGCTTGCAACGTGCTGTGCGATGCGGGCGGCGTCGTTTGAACTTATACCATTCTGTCCTGTCGTCTTGGACGGCGAGACTGTGTAAGGACCGTTACCAAATCCGGTCAGAGTGTATTGGCCTGCCGTTACTCCGGGGACTGATGTAACGGCAGAAACA
>JANMDA010000372.1:0-10515 GCA_031376085.1 Chloracidobacterium sp. | reverse complement strand
GGAAACTGTAAGCGGAAGGCTCTCGACCGCTGGAAGCGCGAAGGCGTAAACTTGTTTGCACAAGCCCGCACGTTAGTAAGGGCGGTACACTCAGGTTGGATGTATCGCCCTTACTAACGTGCGGGCTTGTGCATTGCTTTATGATCGAAGAAACAGTATTAGTTCAAAACTTCCTTAACCGCAAGCAGCGTGAGCGGTTGAAAAAGCCTGACTGGTTGAAGATCAAGCTCGGCGATCCGCGTAATCAGAACGCCGTGCTCGACCTGATCTCAGGCCTCAATCTGCACACCGTATGTCAAGAAGCAAAATGCCCGAATATATTTGAGTGCTGGACGGACAAGACTGCAACGTTCATGCTCGGCGGTGACACCTGCACGCGGCACTGCGGATTTTGCGCGGTCAACAAAGGCAAGCCGATGGACCTCGACCCGCTGGAACCTGTCCACGTCGCTGAGGCCGTCCAACATCTCGATCTCAAGCACGCAGTTATCACTTCGGTCAACCGCGATGACTTGCCCGACGGCGGCTCAAAGCATTGGGCCGAGACGATCTTTCGCGTGCGTGAGATGAGCCCTGATTGCAAGGTCGAGGTGTTGATCCCAGACTTCAACGGCGACGAAGATGCTTTAAATAATGTTCTGCGTGCGCGTCCCGACGTTCTCAATCACAATACCGAAACGATCGCTCGCCTCTATCGCCGCGTTCGGCCCGACGCTATCTACGAGCAATCAATGGAATTGCTGACACGCGCCGCAAATTGGCGCGACACACACCAAACTGCGATGCTGACCAAGAGCGGCATCATGGCAGGCCTCGGCGAGACTTTTGAAGAGGTCATCGATCTTATGCGTGACCTTCGCAAAGCCTCGTGCAACATCATGACCATCGGCCAATACCTGCAGCCCTACGAAAAACGCCTACCAGTCGAGCGATATGTTACTCCCGAGGAGTTCGCAGAATGGAAAAGGATTGGTGAGTCGATGGGTTTCAAACACGTCGAATCGTCACCGCTAACACGCAGCTCGTATCATGCAAGGCAACAGACCGAGTCTGGCGAAACTGGCTTGAACACTTCAAATGGAGCAAACTAAATGAACGAAAACGAAAAACAAAACGCAATCGATGTCCTGAATAAGATCCTTGAACTCGAACTTGCGGGTGTGGTGCGTTATACGCACTACAGCCTGATGGTCTTTGGCTATAATCGCATTCCGATCGTGTCATGGCTCAAGGGCAACGGCGATGAGTCACTAATGCACGCGTATAAGGCGGGTGAATTTGTCACGATGCTTGGCGGGCATCCGTCATTGAAGATCGGGCCGTTGCTCGAAACCGAGAAGCACGATATCGGCGACATCCTGAGAGAGAGTCTCGAACAAGAGAAATCAACGCTCGCGGCTTATCGGGAGTTGCTCGCTCTTGCCGATGGCAAATCCGTGTCGCTCGAGGAATATGCGCGCGAGATGATACTGCTTGAGGAACTTCATCTCGACGAGGTCAACAAGATGCTTCGCAAGCCGGGCGAGATCGAGCCTTTCAAAGAATAGCCGCGTGAAAATACTCGAAACCGAAAGGCTCAACTTACGCGAAATTGACTCCGCAATCGATGCGGAGTTTATTTTTGAATTGCTCAATACGCCTAAATTTATCAAATACATCGGGGACAGAGGCGTGCGTTCGGTTGAGCAAGCGAAAAAATTTATCGAGGATCGTTATCGGAAAAGCTATTATGATCACGGTTACGGGCTTTATACGGTTGAACGGAAAACGGACAATAAACCAGTCGGTGTTTGCGGTTTTGTAAAGCGCGATCATTTTGAATATGCCGATGTTGGTTTTGCTTTTTTACCTGAATTTGAAAGTAAAGGCTACGGTTTTGAGTCAGCAAAAACCACCCTGAATTACGGTCGTGAGAAACTTGGCTTTACAAAGGTTTTGGCGATCACTTCACAGGACAATGAGGTTTCGGGTAAACTCCTCGAGAAACTCGGATTTACGCTTGATCGAATTTTTACCAGCCCAGAAGGCGAAGATCTGAAACTCTTCGAAAAGCAATTATGAAATATGGCCTCATCGCAGGTAACGGACAATTTCCTTTTCTTGTTGTAGATGGAGCGCGCAAGGCAGGAGTTTCGGTGGCCGTCGTTGCGATCAAGGAAGAGACCGATCCGAGCATCGACAGAGTCGCTGACAAACTTATATGGGTCGGCATCGGCCAGCTTGGAAAAATGATCTCGTTTTTCAGGGATCAAGGCGTCACACATGCGATCATGGCCGGGCAAGTCAAGCATGTGCAGATATTTTCGAGTGCGATCCCCGATCTGCGGATGGTCAAGATGCTGTGGAATTTGCCGCGGCGCAATACCGATGCACTGATTGGCGGCGTTGCGAATGAACTTGCAAAGGAAGGCATCGAGCTGATCGATTCCACACACTTTATAAAAGACATGCTCGCCGCAGACGGAGTTCTGACAAAACGGAAACCTAGCGACACCGAGCGCGAAAATATCGAATACGGCTTGCACATAGCTGACGAGATCGCACGGCTCGATCTCGGGCAAACGATCGTTGTCAGGGCAAAAGCCTGTGTCGCGATCGAAGCTATGGAAGGCACCGATGCAACGATCAAACGCGCCGGTGAACTTACCAAAGGAAAACTTACCGTCGTCAAAGTCGCCAAGCCTGATCAGGATATGCGTTTTGACGTTCCGGTCGTTGGCGTTCCGACGATCAAAACAATGATTGAAGCCGGTGCAACGTGTCTTTCTATAACTGCGCACAAAACGCTCATCTTTGATTGCGACGAAATGTTAAATCTCGCAAACGCCAACAAAATTTGCATTGTCGGCTCGGGCCTCGAAACAATTCCTGGCGAGTCTGCGTAGTAGGAAAAGAATTTCACCACATAGGCACAGAGGGTACAAAGTAAGAAAGTATTGCCTTTGTGGTAGATATTTTTTTAAGGATAAAGATGAAAAAATATATATTTGCATTCCTACTAATATCGATATTTCTTTTGCAGTCGGCATTTGCACAGACGGCTGCGAACAAGGTCACTCCTGAAGAGAAAAAAGCCGCCGAAGGCGTGACCGCTAAGCAATTAAGCGATTACTTGCATTTCGTCGCGTCCGACGAGATGGAGGGCCGCGACACGCCTTCACGCGGACTCGACACTACCGCAAAATTCATCGCCATGAATCTCTCGAAATGGGGATTTAAGCCGGCAGGTGATAATGGCACATACTTTCAAAAAATCGCGCTGAAACGCAATTCTGCCGATCAGCCTCGCCGTCCATTTATTTTTAACGCCGGAGAAAAATACGATCCTGCGACTATGAGCGGGCCGAATTACGTTCTCACACAAAACGTTGTTGCGATCTGGGAAGGCAGCGACCCCGTTCTTAAAAATGAAATGGTGGCGATCGGCGCTCACTATGACCACGTCGGCACAAACCCCAACGCAGTCGGGCCGGACAAGATCTGGAACGGTGCCGATGATGACGGATCGGGAACGGTAGCTGTTCTTTCAATAGCCGAGGCGTTGGCAAAAGCTCCGAAACGTCCAAAGCGGTCAGTTCTGTTTGTATGGCATTGCGGTGAGGAGAAAGGTTTGTGGGGCAGCCAATATTTCAACAAATTTCCGACGGTCGATATAACAAAAATTGTCGCGCAGCTTAACATCGATATGATCGGCCGCTCGCAGGATCCGAAAAATATTATTAAATGCGATGCACCCGGCAAACCCTGCAATGAAGCCCTTACAAAAGCCGATGCAATATATGTGATCGGTTCAGAGATGATGAGTTCAACGCTTGGTTCGGTTGTGAAAAGTGTTAACTCCGGTTATTTGAATCTGCGGTACGATTACAAATACGACGATCCGAAGGATACTGAAAAATTCTTCTTCCGTTCGGATCACTTTCATTATGCGGTTAACGGAATTCCGATAGCATTCTGGTTTGACGGGGTTCATGAGGATTACCATAAACCGGGTGACGAGCCGCAAAAGATCGATTACAACAAAATGGAAAAAGTGTCCCGCACGATCATGGTCACGCTTTTGAAATTGACCGACCTAAGAGAAAGGCCGAAGGTCGATAAGCAGCTTCCGCCGGAACTTACTCGCAGATGAGCCAAGGCAAAAGTAAAACGTCAAGATCGGATGGTTTTGCCTTTTTACTTTTTACTTTTCACTTTGGTTTGGCGGTAAGCCTCGGATTTGTTCATACCGAATTCTTTAGCGGCCTTCTTCAATGCAGATTTTGGATCAATGCCTTCGCTTTCGAGTTGAGCGATCCGTTCGGCAAGTGATATGTTTGAAGCCGCTTCACGTCTAAAGACGTTACTCTTACCTCGTTCGATCACTAAAACGATCTCGCCTTTAACTTTTAGTTTTGAATAAGTTTGAGCTAATTTGCTGAGGCTGCCTCGAACTATCTCTTCGTGGAGCTTGGTCAATTCGCGAGCGATAGATGCTTGCCGGTCGCCTAGAACTTCGTGGCAATCGACTAATGACTTGACGAGTCGATGCGGAGCTTCGTAAAAGACTAGAGTTGCAGGAATGTTTCCAACCTCTTCCAAACGTTTTCGTCTTTCTCCTTTCTTAGAAGGCAGAAATCCGCCGAAAAAAATCGAGTCAGACGCAATGCCGGAAGCAACTGCTGCATTCACAAATGCCGCCGCACCGGGAATCGGAATGACACTCGCACCTATCTCGATGGCACGTTGAACGATTCGAAATCCAGGGTCACAAATGCCGGGCGTTCCGGCGTCGGAAACAATTGCGATAGATTCGCCGTTAGTGAGACGGTCGACGAGTTCCTCAGTACGTTCCTGTTCGTTATGTTCGTGATAGCTTACAGTTCGATTAGAAATACGAAAGTGATTGAGCAAATTTCGCGTGTGTCGCGTGTCTTCGCAAGCAATTAGATCGACGGTGCGAAGAGTTTCGAGCGCCCGTAAGGTAATGTCCTGCAGATTTCCGATAGGCGTGGCAACGAGGTAGAGAGTTCCTAACATACTGAAACTATAGCCACAAACAGCATAAAAAGCACAAAAAAAGCCCGCATCTTTCAGACGCAGGCTTAGGAAATCGTGAAATTAAAACAATTAGAAAGGCCACCAGCTCGGCTTGTTGTACTGGCCGTTGTTGCCGCGTCCGTTTCCGCCGTTATTCCAACCGCCACCGCGTCGGTTATTGTAGCCTAGCGCCTGAAGGTCGTTGCGAATGCCCGACCAAATGTTACGGCTGTTTGAGCTGATATTCGACCGTGAGATCGTGCGGTCGATCTGCGAAGCCAAGTCAAAAACCTGCCTTATTTCGTTGTTGCCGTTACGGTCATTGTTGTAGCCGTTGTTGTTGAGATCGTTAACGGCATCCTTGAACTGGTCAGCAAGTTCATTCATCTGATCTTCGCGGCGGCTGCCGTTGTAGCGGCTGTGGTCGAGGTCGCGGTCAAGCTGACGCTGAAAATCCTTGGCGTGACGCTTAAGGTCTCGGATCGCCGAACGCGTGTCGCCGTAATTACCGTTGTTGTAGCCGCCATTATTGCCATAACGGTCGTCGTCATTATCACGATCTCTGTATTGAGCCGAAGCAATCGCCGGTATGCCCAAAATCAAAAGCGAAAATATACCTATTGCAAATAAATTTTTTATCCTGTTCATTGTTTTCTCCCTTCTCATAAACTGCGGGCAATGATTTGGCCATTGCTCGATTAGATATTCGCAATGGCTATGCCAAAGCTAATAGAATGAGGCGGGAAAATAATAAACCAAGTGTTTCCATAAGTTTACACTATAAAAATTCTTCGCCGACAGGTGTTAAATTATCAAATAGCAAAACCATTTTGC
Organism: Chloracidobacterium sp.; assembly: GCA_031376085.1. Lineage (GTDB taxonomy): Bacteria > Acidobacteriota > Blastocatellia > Pyrinomonadales > Pyrinomonadaceae > OLB17. Next base: position 4,662 of record JANMDA010000372.1, on the reverse strand, counting down.
TCCAAATCGTTAGGTCAATGTTGGAGATGGTAGGTTGGTCTAACGGGAAGGCTGCATTACTTCCAACTTGCGTGCAAGTTCCTTAGCTTCATCGACACTCTTCTTCATGCGTCGCAAGCGATTAATAACATCTTCGTAACCCTTTGCAAAAAAATCCAACTTTCGCCTGCTTGGAACCATTTCGCCAAAACTCGAAGAGCCTATTTCGATGACTTTAATAAATTCCGTGTCGTCTTTATCCACAAGGAGTTCTTTCAAACGCGATGAGGCAAGATCATGTCCACCGAGAAAGGCTTTGACATCTTTTGATTTGCCAAGCGAATCAGCTCCCCATGTTTTACCGTCCGCAAAGTGTACATAATCAATCGAGATGACCGGCTTTACTTCATTTTCCGACATTGCCCGCACGCTGATTACCCGCAAACTAGATTTGCCGGGAGCAAGCCCTTTCCCGTGAACAAACACCATATAACTGCGATCGAGCCGCGGACCGCCATTGACATGCAGAATATAGGCATTAATATTTGACGAATCTGCATTGGTGATATTTAAAGGTGCAACCGACATACGAGCAGCTAAACTTTCGTCGATGCCAATGTTTAGCGGACAGTCGGGTTGATCGAGTATTTCATAGTAAACCGATGGTATTACGGCCGTGGCTCCCGATTTAGTTTGTCCAAAAGAAAGTGATGCAACGCACAAAACAAAAGCGATCACGACGACAAACAATGATATTTTTTTCATGCTGACTCCTTTAATTCTTTAATTAATAACTTAATCAGTTTAAATGATGATGTTTCGCCTTATTGCTCAATGCATTTGCTGCGCAGACACGGCCGCCGGTTGCGACTTTGCCGTCGAGAGAATCTAGTTTGTCGGCGGTCTTCAAAATTCTTTCGCGAAGTTTCTCCATTGTGATCTTCGGTTCGTTTGCGATTATTAATGCTGCGACGCCGGAAACGTATGGCGTTGCCATCGACGTGCCCGAAGCTTCACGGTAGTTGCCGTTTAGCCATGTCGAAAGGATGTCTTTGCCGGGAGCAGCGATGTGGACTGACTTCACGCCGAAATTTGAAAATCCTGCTAGCTGGTCGTTGCGATCGAGAGCGGCGACACTGATGACATTTGGAAGATCGTAATTCGACGGGTAATGAGCGCGTTTATCGTTATTAGAGTGGTCGTTGCCTGCCGCAGCGACGAACAAAATTCCTGCATCTCCCGCGGCACGGATAGTGTCTTCAAGTGCCTTTGATTTCTGAGTCGAGCCCCAGCTTGCGCTGATGATGCGGATGTTGACGCCGTGCTCTTTGCGGTCGATGGCGTAGTTGATCGCCTCGATAGCGTCATCGACCGAGCCGAAACCGCCGCGTCCCAAAAACTTAAGCGGCATTATCTTGACATGCCAATTGATGCCCGCGATGCCTTCGCCATTGTCGCCTTCGGCACCGATAATGCCTGCGCAATGCGTGCCGTGGCCATTGTCATCCATCGGATCGGCGATCTTGTCAGTGCCGTTGTAGCCGTTGATGTCGTTGAATGTCCCGAGTTCTTCATCTGTGTACGGAGGTACGTTTTCAGGCCGTATCCACATGTTTTCACGAAGATCGACGTGCGTAAAATCAACTCCCGTGTCGAGGACCGCAACAACGACATCTTCGCTGCCTTTAGTCGTCTGCCAGGCTTCAAGTGCATCGATGTCTGCACGTTCTCTGCCTCCGTCCTGGCCGATATTGTTGAGAGCCCACTGCTCGCCAAAGCTAGGGTCGTTCGGGTGGTCAGCGGAAGGCTCCCGAAAAACAAGATCACGTGGAATTTCTTTTTGTGAAGGATCGTCGAGTTTTATCTTAAAATTCGGCTCGGCATATACGACAAGATCGGACATTGCGGCGTATTGCTTTGCAACTGTTGCGGCGTCAGCGTTATCCAGATCGTCAATAAATGAAAGGCCGTCAACAGATTCGATCTCGTCTAAAAGAGCATCGTGATTTGTAGAAGCAATATCGCGAATCTGAGTGATCGGAACGCCTCGTTTGAAGCGCACCAACACCTCAGGCTTACTCATTTTTTTGATCTCTTCGTCAACAGGAAAGAGCTTTTCAATTTGGGTCCCCGGCGAAATATTTGACGAACTAAGCGCAGCCTTCCACCGCTCAACCTGGCCCAAAACCGCAGCGATCGTGATCAACACTGCGGCAAGCCCGACATGTATCCAGATATTATTGCGATTCATACTTCCCCCGCGTAACTCCTACGTTTCTATGACGTGATTTGCGCCCTTAAAGTTGTGCAGGCGCAGGTGGTATTTGTCGGCGCGGTATTCGTAGGTTTTGCCTCCGGCTCCGAGCCTGATCTGCCATCCGCTCGATATCATCTGAGCGGACATCTCGCCTTTCTCAGGTGCTCCCAACGCCATGTCGGGAAATTCCCTGTCCGTCACGCCAAACTCTCTGACATCGGTCACAGCGACCTTCAAACGCTTTGCAAGGTCATTTCTTGCCAGCTCAACAGCACTTGTCTTTGTAAAACTCATATCAATCGTTGATGTTCTCATGGATGCTCTCATATTGCTCTTTATACGAAAGTAAGTCAACGGAAGTTCGGTCCGCAAGCCTGACAGCATCTATAAGCTCGGTCACTGTACCAACCGACTCGCCTGTCCCACTGTCCCAGTCTTTTTTTATCCGGCTTGTCCGGTGCTTGTCCGGTACTGTGACTGGACAACGTAACTTACTGTGTGTATTGAAGTTGCGTCGCCATTTTCACCTTGTCCGGCGAGTTTTGAACAAAAATAAGGCATTGTAAGGTAAAGATCTTAACTTTTGTATTCAATGGGCTTACTGTGATCCGCGTCGTTTCTACTCAGCGATCATCGCCCAGACAAAATTCAACGCTGTCCCACTGTCCCACTACTTTTTTCGCAAAATCGCGTCCCAACTGTCCCGCACTGTCCCACTTGCAGGTGGGACAGGCTAAATATTGTAAACACTATGGTTGCAGTTGCATTTTGGCAGTGTCCCACGATTTTTCGAAAAAAGTTTGTAAACCTATTTCAGAACTAAACACCTAACACATTTTCAAAGATCCCGAATCACCATACAGCAATTCCCGCATCACGGTAGCAAATTTTTACGGTAATTGGAATACCAATTTTCCCGATATGACGCAATTTTCTCGATTTGACGTGGTTTTCCACTGTATACCAATTTTAACGCGGATTGGGCGGATTAGGCGGATGAAACAGATTTTTTTAACGCAAAGACGTAAAGGAACAAAGACGCGAAGGAAGAAATTTAAACCAGCAGGCACGGGCCGATAATTCTTTGCGTCTTTGCGTCTTAGCGGCTTTGTGTTGAAATTTTTTTTCGGTAAGTGAAATTTCGCGTGATTTCGACTAGTGCAGGAACGATAAATGTCGAACACGCCAGGCCGACGATCATGCCGGTGAGGAAGCGTGAGAGGTGAGTGTTTTCCCAGATGCCGAAGAATGTAAGCGACCAATCGACTGAGATCGGGATAAGTGAGAGAAAAAGCCAAAATCGCGGCAGCGGTTCGATCTCGTCAATGTTCCGCCAAAGCGGGTAGATAGCAAACCCGAACAGCAACCCAAAATACACTCCAAAGCACCGCGAACATACGGCAAACTGCTCGCCGGCGATGTGAAACGACCGCTGCGGTATCTGGTGACAAATAAAACTGAAAAAATAATAGAGCGGCGAGGAGATCGCGACAAAGCCATTCGCCTTGGCAACCGGTAGGCCGACAATCAGCAAAACCCATACTAAAACGAGAACGAGTCCGTCCGTCCAGACGCGAACGGCTTGTTTTCGCATCAACTTTGCAGTATCAAGAGAAACATAATTTAATTCGGATTCAGGCATTTAAAGACGTTCTCTCCGAAATAACTAATAACTGAGAAGTGAGAACTGATAATAAAATCAGACTTATTATCACTTATTAGTTATCAGTTTTCAGTTATTCCGGAAGCTTTCGCCTTTAGGTTCTTTTCGGTTTCGAGAATATGGCGCGTCGTTTGGATCACGGTGTCGGGATTAAGTGAAATGGAATTGATGCCGCGCTGGACGAGGAACTCGGCAAATTCGGGATAGTCTGACGGAGCCTGGCCGCAGATGCCGATCTTTTTGCCGCAGCGGATCGCGGCGTCGATCGCCATGGCGACCATTTTTTCGACGGCGCCGTTTCGCTCGTCAAAAAGATGGGCGACCATCTCGCTGTCGCGGTCAAGGCCGAGAGCGAGTTGGGTAAGATCGTTCGAACCTATCGAGTAACCGTCAAAGATCTGTAGGAATTCGTCGGCGAACACGACATTGGCCGGCAGTTCGCACATGGCGTAGATCTCAAGCTCATTTTCGCCCTGGACGAGACCGTGTTCGGCCATCAGAGCAATGACCTTTTCGCCCTCTTCGACGGTGCGGCAAAACGGGATCATCGGTTTGATATTGATGAGGCCCATATCTTCACGGGCACGCTGAAGGGCCAGGCATTCGAGGCGGAAACCGGCCTTGTAGCGATCGTCGTAATACCGTGAGGCACCGCGAAAACCTATCATCGGGTTTTCCTCAATAGGCTCAAATTCCTTGCCGCCGATCAGCATCGCGTACTCATTCGATTTGAAATCCGACATTCTCACGATCACAGGCTTCG
>JANMDA010000304.1:0-8603 GCA_031376085.1 Chloracidobacterium sp. | reverse complement strand
GAAAAAAATGGCGTCGGCAATGGTGCCGGGACTGCGCGGACGCGTGAGATCGCTCCGCTCGGCCTAAACGCCCAAAAGGTCATCAGCAAACGCTACTCGCTAAGGGACGAGAACGGCGAACCCGTCGAAACGTGGGCCGACATAGTTCACCGCGTCGTAGGCCATGTGGCCAAAGCCGAAACCGATCCTGCCAAGCAAAAACTCTTTCGCAACGACATGACGGCGGTCATGCTGGCCCGTGAATTCATCCCAAACACGCCGTGCCTGGTCAACGCCGGAAAGCCAAAAGGTCAGCTTGCGGCATGTTTTGTGCTGCATGTTCCCGACTCGATCGAGGGCATCATGGAGCACGCTCAAAACGTGGCGATCATTCATCAAACAGGCGGCGGCACGGGCATGACCTATGAATTTTTGCGGCCCGCTGGCTCGATGGTAAATTCGACGCGCGGCGTGGCTTCCGGCCCGGTCAGCTTTATGAACATCGTCAATCAGACGACAGAGGTCGTAAAGCAAGGCGGTGTTCGACGCGGTGCTAATATGGGCATCTTAAGTATTTCGCATCCTGATATTCTGCGATTCATCCACGCCAAAAACGATCAAACGAGCCTGACGAATTTTAATATTTCGGTGACGGTGACCGATCTTTTTATGGAAGCGGTTGATAGCCGTGTTTGGTTCCAAACCGAGTTTGATGGCGAACCGTGGATGCAGCCGATCTTCGACTCTTTAACCGGTGCGGATTATGTCGTCTATCGCCGCCCGGACGTAAAAAGCGCGACGTTTGCCGACAAGCTTGCATTTGAGACCACCGATCTAAGCGACTGCACTGTCGAAGAGCCTCCGATGGCCGGAATGGTTTATGCTCCTGACATTTGGAATCGCATCATCGCGTCCGCTCATAAGTACGCCGAGCCTGGAATTATCTTCATCGACGAGGTCAACCGCCACAATCACATGATGGCGTCGATGGGCCCAATTTACGCATGCAACCCATGCGGCGAACAGCAACTGCACTTTAACAATTCCTGCAACCTCGGCTCGATCGATGTTGCGAAATTCTATTCAGGGAATGGCGAAGACTCTATAGATTGGGAGCGGCTTTCGAGCGTCACGCAGCTTTGCACGCAGTTTCTCGATAATGTTGTTGATGCGGGGTATTTTCCATTGCCGGAGATTGACGATGTCGTAAAACGAACTCGCCCGGTCGGTCTCGGAATAATGGGCTTTGCCGATTTGTGCCTGCGGCTCGGCGTCACATACGGCAGCGAAGAGTCGATGGATCTGATGGGAAAAGTAATGGGCTTTGTCCGCAGCGAGGCGTGGACTGCCAGCCTGCGTTTGGGCCAGGAAAAAGGTGGTTTCCCTGAGCTCGAAGCCAATCGCGAAGCATACGCGAAGTTCATTTATGACGAGATAGGCATTCCGCGCGATGTTCCGCTGACGCCGAGGAATTATGAAGTAACGACCGTTGCTCCGACAGGTACTATTTCGCTTGTTGCGGAGACTTCGTCGGGTATCGAGCCGAATTTCTCATGGGCATACGTCCGTCAGGACACTATCGGCACGCGCACCTATGTTCATCCGATTGCGGCCGAGGCTCTTGGTCTCGATGTCGATCACACAAATGAAGATTCGATAAAAGAAGCCGCTGAATATCTGGTCGAACACGAAAACAAATTGCCCGATCATTTTATTTCGGCCATGAAGATCAACTCAATCGAGCATGTAAAAGTCCTCGCCGCCGCGCAGAAACATGTTGATAACTCAATCTCAAAAACCTGTAACGGAGCCAAAGACGACACTGTGGAATCTGTTGACGAGCTTTATCATCTGGCCCGCAAACTCGGCTGCAAGGCCGTCAGCTATTACCGCGACGGCAGCCGCGAGGTACTGGTTTTTAATACAATGAAATCCCCCGTACCGCAGGCTGGAAGCCTGCTTTCCGGCGGCGGGCGCGTATCTCGTCCACGCGAACTCCAAGGCTCGACATGGCTCATTCCTTTCGAGACGCAGAATTTGTATGTAACCGTCAATCACGACGGTAAGCGTATACTTGAGGTTTTCGTTGCGGGACCGATCAGTGCGGGCGTTGGGCTGCTCGCTTCAAAAATGCTTCGCGGCGGATTTGATGCAAAAGAAGTTGCTCACAGCCTCGACAAGGTCACATCAACGCATGCGGTCTGGTTCAACGAAAGGCTCCTTACCTCACCTGAGCAAGCGGTTGCCGAGTGCCTGCTGCTCATCGACCGTCGATTAAATAACCTGCCTGAATCGGAGCGGGCGATCGGTAAAATGGTCGGTGAAGAATCTGCTATGTCGAGTATGATCGGCAAATGCCCAGAATGCGGCGGCCAACTCGAACATGCATCGGGCTGCGATTCCTGCCGCGATTGCGGTTATTCAAAATGTAAATAAATAGATTGTCAAATAGCATCTCAGGCCGGAAGAATATCTTCCCTCCATTCTGATTAAAAAACGGTAAACGTAAACAATCGGCTAACCGAAAATCCTCCGATCGCTCTTAAATCTTTGACATACCAACGGCCATAATATGTGTGTCCGATCAAAGCCGCGTTGTTTGGAATGGCCAGTCCAACCGATCCATAGCCGCCTACCGGGCCGCTGTTTGAGAGCGTGATCGTTTGAAACGCAAATGATCCGCTCGTTGGTATAGACGAACCCATTCCAGGGTCTTGATCCGCGATAACAAGTGTCGCCTGTGCCCCGCCGCGGCCTTTATTGATGCCAATCGTGAAATTCGGGTTTCCGATGATTGGTGGGGCTATCACCACTGCTTCAGGCACGGTAAATTTTGAACCCGGGCGTCCGCGTCCCGAAATTACCGGAGTGCGGTTAGATTCAGTATAGAGGTGCGGACGGTCGAACGGCGGCAATTCGTCCCTCACACGCGGATCGGTCATCGGACGTTTTAGAAAGGCAATAAGAGCAGCTCTGTCCCCAGTTGACAATCCGAGAGCGTGAATCACACCGCGAGGTATATTAGGAGCATCAAAATCACCGCCACGGTCGTAAAAGTCAACAACGTCCTCTATCGTTCTCAGTCCGCCATTGTGCATGAAGGGTCCGCGCAAGTCGGCGTTACGCAAATTCGGCGTCTTAAACGCGCTTCGGTCGCCTTCCTGATTGGTCACGTTAAAGCGGCCTGCATCTTCCTCTTGCGGCCTCACGCCAATGTTGAAAAAATTGTGATTGGTCCCCAACGGCCCCGCGTGACAAAAGTCGCATTTCACGCCGCGAAATACTTGACGGCCTAACTCCTCCTGTGTGGTAAGCGGTTCGATGCCGTAGATAGCTCGGTCGAGTGGAGTAGTGTCAGAAAACAGCGTCCGTTCATGTGTCGCAATCGCCATCGAAATTCGCGCGGGCGTAACATCAGACGTTCCAAAGACCTCTTGAAAAAGTTCTGGATAGGTTCGAGTACCGATCCATGCAGCCAGCCCGGTTGGAATATTTGTTGCCAATGCTAACGGTTTAGAGGCCTGAATCCGTGCCGCAACCTGCGTCCAATCACGATTCTGATGCCCCATCTCGGCACTGGAAACAGGCGGGCCGGCAGACTGGCTTTCGAGCGACGCCGTGTCGGTCAAAAGCACTGTATTTGTTATCTGATCGCGAAATTCATCCAACGCTCTTCCGTCCCAAAATAATCCAACCGGCGAATAACCTGCGTTTAAATAGCTCGGAGCTTTTCGGCCCGTAACCTGCTCACGCATTCCAAAGACAGGGTTAAATCCATAATTACCGTCGGCGTAATTCTGAGGCACTCCGGGCGAGCCGAATATATCATCAAGCGTTCCAAACTGTCCGTCAGGCCCCGGATTTCGCGAACGGTTGTCACCAACCGCCGTTCTAGGATCGGAACCGCCTTTTGCAGGGCGATGGCATGTGCCGCAAGCGACGGTGCGTGTCGACGACATTTGTTCGTCCCAGAACAAGGTCTTGCCAAGATAGGCTTTGGCAGCGGTCACCGGATTACCCGCAGGAGCAGGCGGCGGCGTCAATGGCTCTTCGCCGGGAACGATATCGCCAATTGCCCTTGTTCCCTGATCGGGCGTGCTCAGTCCGCTTGTAGTCGTTCCATTCTCAGCACGGATCCAATAAAAATAAGTCTGTCCGGCAACGATCGTCGGGTCGAAATAGTAATTCGCTACGGTCGTGCCAACATCGACTGCTGTGGAACTGTTGTTGGTTGTGTTGCGGTAGATACGATAGCTTGTGGCGTCCCGGATGGTGTCCCAATGCAGACCGATCTTATTCGAATAATCGCCGTCAGAAGCGATAACGCCGGTCGGCGATGCAAGATCACTTCCTTTAGACTGCGCAATGCCCGAAAAATGCGACCCGGCCAAATAACCGAACAGCCCCAAAGCCACAAAACAAACCAGTATTACAAATTTCACACGCTGCATTAAAACACTCCAAAAACGAATGGTGACGTTAACTAATTTCGAAAATCAAAACTGAATAAACCAGTATATTACCACCAAAAAGGATTTCCTCCAATATAAAACTAGCTGAAACAAAGCCAAATTTCAGATCGTCTCAAGCCGACACTGTGCTGAGTGTCCCACTGTCCCACTGGTTTTTTTGTCAGCAAGAACCCAGTCGAATCGCTTCCGATTTTGACACTGTCCCAGCGTTTTTTTTGTCCGGCTTGTCCAGAGCTTGTCCGGTCACCTCACCGGACACTGTAACTTACTGATTGTATTGAAGTTACGCTGTCATTTCGTCCTTGTCCGGCGAGTTTTGAAAAACAGTAAGACAATGTAAGACAAAATGCGTAATTCCTGCAAACAATGAGTTTACGCTGGAGATCTTCGTCTGAAGTCAGCGATCATGGCCCGGACAAAATTTCATACTGTCCCACTGTCCCACTACTTTTTTCGCAAGATCGTGTCCCAACTGTCCCACTGCTGTCCCACTCACCTGTGGGACAGCCTAAATGCTACAAACATTATAGTTGCGGTTGTATTTTGGCCGTGTCCCGCGATTTTTCGAAAAAAAAGTTTGTAAACCCATTTGGGGACGAAGCACGCACCACATTTTCAAATATCTCAAATCGCCATACAGCAATTCCCGCATCACCGTAGCAAATTTCTACGGGAATTGGAATACCAATTTTCCCGATATGACACGACTTTCTCGATTCGACGCAACTTTCCGAATATGACGTGGTTTTCCGCCTGGGTCTCATGTGGAAGCATTGGGGACGGCCCAACGTGAGGTCAGTTTTGGCATTTTTCTTTTCCTTCTTCGCTTGTATTTTGTAAACTTCATTCAATGAAAACTCTCGGAAAAATGTCTTTATTACAGATCGTATTTTTGATTGCCGCTTCGAGTGGTGTGCTTGTGGCACAGGCACCGACGCGGGCAGGCTCATCGCCAAAACCAACGCCGGCCGCCTCGCCTCAAAAAAGCACGACGCCGGTGCAGACGCTTGACGATCTGAGATCGAAGATCAGAAATCGTATGCTATCGCCGGAAAATCAGCGCGGGCGTGTGGGCATTAAGGTCACATCGCTGATCAGCGGCAAGGTCATTTTTGAAAACGACGCCGAGAAGTATTTTATTCCGGCGTCGAATATGAAGAATTTTACGGTTGCTGCCGCGCTCGAAAAACTCGGCCCTGATTTTCGTTTTGTGACAAGCGTTTATGCAGCAGCGAAGCCGGACGCGGACGGGATCATAAACGGCGATCTCTGCATATGGGGTCGTGGCGATGTTTCGATCTCGACAGCGTTCAACAACGGCGATCACTATAAAGGCATCGACAATCTGGTTGACAAGATAGCTGCGGCCGGCGTCAAACGTATCGAAGGCGATCTGATCGGCGATGAAAGTTATTTCAAAGGATTTGCAATTCCTTACACGTGGGAATGGGACGATCTGCAATGGTATGACGGTGCCGAAGTTTCGGCTTTACCGGTGAATAATAATGCGGTCGATCTTAACATTAAACCGGGAACGTCGAGCGGCGGCCAATGCCTTGTCACCGTGTTGCCGCAGACGCCGTTGATGCCTATCGTAAATACCTGCAGGACAGTTTCAATGGGGCAACCAAGGACCTTGAAGGTTTTCAAACCGCTTGGGCGGAACAGCCTCGAAATCTCGGGCGAAATGCCGCTTGGCGACAAAGGTTTTTCCGGTTATGTTGCATTTACCCATCCGGCGGAGCTTTTTGTTGCGCTCCTAAAAGAGCGCATGCAGAAAAAAGGAATTATCGTAATGGGTGACGCGCGTACGGTTTCAGGAAGTACCAACTCATGGCCGGTAGAGGTCGCCAAGCTCCAATCACCTCCGCTCAGTTTGATTGCCGCGCAAACAATGAAACAGAGTCAGAATATGTTCTCTGAAACAATACTCTGGCAACTCGACCTGTGTTGTGATCAGTCGCTACTAACTGATGACAGCTTGCGACCCGGAACAAATGTAGTAAGGGAGTGGATGAAACAGATCAGTATCCCGCGGGACGCCGTTATCCAATACGACGGCTCGGGAATGTCGCGTCACAATCAGGTGACGCCGTCGTCGGTCGTCACGCTATACACATACATGGCGAAGCAAAGTAAAAACGCGCAAGTATGGCGCGACAGCCTGACTGTCGGCGGCGTCGACGGCACTTTGTCGAGGAGATTTACGGGAACGGCGGCGGCAGGAAATATGCGCGGAAAGACCGGAACGCTCGATCAGGTTTCGGCGCTGTCGGGCTATCTGACCACAGCCGGAGGCGAGCAACTTGTGATATCGATCATCGTCAACGGCGTAGCAGAGACGAGAGCGAGAACCGCACTCATAGACGACGTCGTCGTCCAGTTAGCAAACTTTAACGGAAAGATCGAGTAGGAAGACCGGAGACAAGAGCCACAGAGAACACCGAGGATTTATTTGTTTTCTCAGTGATCTCTGTGAACTCCGTGGCTATGCTTTTAACGTGTCTAGCAGTTTCTCGTGTATACCGCCAAAGCCGCCATTTGACATCACGGCGACGACATCGCCGTCCGTCATTACAGATGCGAGGTGTTGGACAATGGCGTCGGCGTCGGCGAAAGTTGCGGCGGCCTTTCTTGACGAAACAATGTCCGCAACAAGCTTTTCGACATCGAGCAGCTTATCGCCAAATCGCTTTGCATCCTCTGGATTAAAGACGCCGGCGATGATGACTTGATCTGCGTGCAAGAATGCTCGTTTATACTGCTCCTCAAAGATTGACAATCGCGACGAGCGCGAACGCGGTTCGAAAACGGCGATCAGGCGATTATCGGGGTAGCGCTGCCGCAAGGCTTTCAGCGTCTCGTCAACCGCTGTGGGATGATGAGCAAAGTCATCAATAATAGTTACACCGCGCTCGACGCCGCGAACTTCCATACGGCGTTTTACTGATTCAAACGTATCGAACGACTGCTGCATTTGTTCTTGGGAGATGCCCCATGCGTCGGCGGCAATAATGACAGCGAGGCTGTTACGGACGTTGAATTCACCGATCATTTTCGTCGTAAATTCACCCCACAATTTTCCTTCGCAATAGACCTTGAACTTAGTTCCGCTGCCGGCAAATTCGAGATCGCGTGCCTGCCATTTTGCTTCGGGCGAAAGCCCAAACGTCTCGACGGACGTATATAACTTCCCTTCCATAGACGTGAGCACTTCGACGACGACTGACGAATCGATGCCGCATATCAAACGGCCGTTACCTGGGACAAGATTCATCAGCCGAGAGAACTGCCATTTGATCGCGTCGAGGTCTTTGTAGATGTCGGCGTGGTCGAATTCAATATTGTTGACGATCGCGATCTCCGGGAGATACGACATAAATTTTGGTTTCTTATCGAAAAAAGCCGTGTCGTATTCGTCGCCCTCGATAACGAAATAATCGCTGTCAGTCACGCGAAAGCTCTGCCCAAAATTCTGCACAACGCCGCCGACCAGAAATGTTGGATCGAGCCCGCCGACTTCGCATATCCACGCCGCGATGCTTGTCGTCGTCGTTTTGCCGTGCGTTCCGGCGACAACCATCGAACGCCGTCCACGGATAAATTCTTCACGCACAGTCTCAGCCTGCGAGCGATATTCGAGTTTGCGGTTCAGCACTTCTTCCAACTCAGGGTTACCGCGCATGATCGTGTTGCCGACGACCGTGATGTCGCGCGGCATATCTGTATTCTCGGCCTTGTAGCCCGGCATTATTTCAATGCCGAGAGCTTCAAGCTGTGTTGACATCGGCGGATAGACATTCTGGTCCGAGCCGGTCACTTTGTGTCCGCGTGCCTGTAGCATTCCGGCCAGGCTGGCCATCGCCGTGCCGCATATTCCGATCAAGTGATAGTGCATAATTTTTTGAACAAAGCCACCGAAAGGGGCTTGAAAACATCTTAGTTTAATGTAACTGTCGGACTCGAGTGAAGTTTGCATCTCAAATTATATTGATATGAAACCAAAAGCATTGATTTCCTTATTCTTAAGTTTGTGTTTTATCGTGCAGCCGTGGGCGATAGACGCTATGGAAACCGACCAATATAATCTGTCGCCGGTGCCACTGGCGGATGTTGGCGATGAAGTGTCGGAGCACATCGAACAAAACCTGT